>JBNMOV010000063.1:0-15878 GCA_051275765.1 Maribacter sp.
CTGGATTATTCGCGAGATAAATTTCCCAAGGAAAACCTTCTCGTTCCGCTGTTTCTCTTAGATGTGTTTTCAGTCTTCCACTATTAGAAATAGGAGCATCCAGATACCAAACTGCTTTTTTAACTTGTAATTCTTGCAGCATTTTTCCTATTAATAAAATCGCTTCTTCTGTTTGCAATACTCTTTTATAACCACCATGCACAGACATCACATCTCGATATGCTCCATCCATCCCTTTGAAAACGAAAGCTCCAGAAATAGCAGATTCCAAAATAATTAGTAGATTGAAACCATCAATGATGACTTCTTTTCCTGCTAAATCATCTATGCTTAATTCCTTGTTTTTTCTTGAAATAACAGACGCATTGGAAGCAGACATTCCTAGTAATGCTTTTTGTTGGCGAGCGTTCAGTCGATATTTACTTCCTACGATCTGCAAAGAAGATTTGACGCCATATTCTCTAGATAATAAATAGGACATATCTTCCAATGCTTCATAGAAAACTGCTTGGAATTTCTCATTGAATAATAAATGATCGTTGGGTGCTTTGCCTCTGTTTCGTTGTTTCATCGTTCGGTTGTTTTAAGGGTGTTTTTTATGATTTGTCCATCATAAGATACGCTGATAATATCATTTGATCTAATCAATATATCTTGTACAAAATTGAGATGAGTAAATTCATTTATTTTGCTAAAATCAGCTTTTGACCAAACCTTTACCTGATTATCTTCTCCTCCAGAAACAACAATGTTTCCATTTGTTTTAATACAGCGAACAATTCCTTCATGACATTTTTTATCCATTTTTGTTCTTTAGTAGTTAGTTAGGATGCTCAAAATTTAAAATCAAAAGTTCCCCGTGTTTTTGAACGATGTTGCTTTGTTCATTCTAACTATCTTTTTAAAGATATAAAACAAAAAACAATTACACAAATACCAAAAATTAAATGTTGAAGTTCCGCCTTTCAGCGTTTAGTGGATGAACGAATGATTTTCGATGCAATCGAAATGAATGTCTAGTAGACATTCAAATGAGAGAACCGCTAGCGGGTAGCGTAGGAAATCCGTTTAAAATAAAATACTGTTTGAGCAAAAACTGGTATAAGCTAAGGTATTATAGCTAGATAACCGATGGAATTAAGAATAAAAAATATAGTTAAAGCGAGTTTTTATTTTGTTTAGGATTTTAAGTATTATTGTAGCGTTAAGAACTGCATACGGTCGGGTAGTTTTTGGTTCTTTTTTCCACAAAAAAGAACCAGAACGAATGAACACAGTACTGAAATACAGTGACCAGTCAATATTAAATCAAAATAACTGCTAATCTAATCGTGCGTAACATCAGTTATTTAGCTAGAAACCAATATTTCAAAACAATCCTATTTTTATCGTATATTGACAATAATTTAAGAATTCCTATTCCATTATTAATTTTTAAGACGAAAAACCTTGAAGGAAACAACTTCCTTTTATCTAATTCGTTTTGAAAGTATCGATTATTAACTAGTGGACTAACTCATAAATTCCGATATGCCCAAGATTTGTACTTATCAGCTTCTGTGTCGTTCCAAAAATACTCATTACGCTAGGGCGTAACTCCGTTTTTTGTGCCTAACAGAAACTAATAATTACGGCAGCTTAACATACCTTTACTCATGAGTTAGTCCACTAGATGGTTTTTAGTTCATAATTTATAGATTTGCAAAAATCTAATCAAATATAAGATCTATTAACTGAGTTGTGCTTTACACAATTTTTCATTAAAGTATATTTCATGGGATTCAATACCTATACATTATCATTCCGTCTATTCTTATCCCTTAGTTTTTTCATGTTGCTAAGTAATTATGCCTTTGCAACTCATAATAGAGCAGGGGAAATTACTGTTCAACAAATCGGTGATTTAGCACTTCGAGCAACGATCACCACTTATACCAAAACCAGTAGCGTCCAAGCAGATAAAGATAGCTTGGAAATTTTTTGGGGAGATGGATCTAGTCAAATGGTGGCACGTTCCAATGGTGGAGGACAAGGTGTTCCATTGGATAATGATATTAAATTCAATACATATATTGCTGAACATACCTATCCTGGAAGAGCAACATATGTACTTTCTATGCGAGATCCAAATAGAAACGGTTCTGTCCTTAATTTGAATAATGGTAGTTCGGATCAGATTGCATTTTACGTAGAAACGATATTCACTTTTCTCAATCCACAGTTTCAAGGATATAATAATTCTCCTCAATTATTGCAGCCACCAATAGATGTAGGTTATGTAGGACAGCCATTCATTCATAATCCTAATGCCTTTGATGCAGAAGGAGATAGTTTGGCTTATGAATTAATAACGCCGAGTATGAGTCAAGGCGTACAAGCAACGGGCTACGAAGATCCAGATTTGGTGATGCCTGGCCCAGATAACCAAATTTCATTAAACGAAATAACAGGAGATTTTCTCTGGGATTCGCCACAGCAAATAGGAGAGTATAATATCGCTATTTTGATTAAGGAATATCGGGAAGGGGTATTGATTAGTTCTATCGTAAGGGATATGCAAATTCGTATCTTGGAAGGGAATAATATGCCTCCAGAAATAGAAACGATAGAAGAAATCTGTGTGATAGCAGGAGATGTTGTCCAATTTACTGTAATAGCTACAGATCCTGATGTTCCTCAGCAACAAGTAGAATTAACAGCTTTAGGTGGACCATTACAATTTCAGCCTGGTCCAGCTACATTTGATGTCCCTTTTGGATACCAACCACAGGCCGTTGTTGGCATATTTACATGGGTGACACCTTGCGAAGCTATCTCAGATCAATATTATACCATAGTATTCAAGGCAGAAGATGATTTTGATACTTCACAAGATACTTTTGGCTTGAGTACACTGAAAACAGTTCGAATAAAAATAGTAGGGCCTATGCCTGAAAACCTAGCAGCAGAAACAGGAAATGGATTGGTAGATTTGACTTGGGAGAGTCCTTATGGCTGTGAAAATGCAGAAGATGATTATTTTCAAGGATTTTCTGTATGGCGAAGAAATAGTAGCTTGAATATTCCATTAGATACGTGTAATCCAGGCATCTTTGGCTATGAATTAATAGCTATAGATTTGAAGGATAAAGACGCTGGTAATTATGTTTATACAGATACAGATGTAGAGCGAGGCAGAAGTTATTGCTATAGGGTAGTGGCTGAATTTGCACAGACTTCCCTTGGTGGAAATCCATATAATAGGGTGCAGAGTCTTCGTTCTGAAGAAGTCTGTATTCAATTGAGTAGAGATGTTCCTTTGATTACCAATGTGAGTGTATTGACTACAGATGTGGCAACTGGCACGATGGAAATTCGTTGGTCGAAACCCTTGTCGGATGATTTGGATACGATACAGAATCCTGGACCATATACTTACAGATTATTAAGAGCAGAAGGTTTTACACAAACAGGATTGACACCTGTCCCTGGAGCTACATTTGTGAGCAATACTTATTGGGAAGCTAATGATACGATCTTTACTGATACTGGACTAAATACATTGGATAATCCATATAGTTATCAAGTAGAATTTTATGTAAATGGAGAAGACGATCCATTAGGAAATACCAATGTAGCATCCTCCGTTTATCTATCTATTTTCTCTACGGATGAATTGAATGTACTTACATGGGAAGAAGATGTTCCTTGGGATAATTATGAATATCATATTTTTAGAGAGAATACCGTTACAGGTATATTTGATTCCATAGGTCTGAGTATGATACAACAATACGATGATGAGGGCTTGATCAATGGAGAAGAATATTGTTATTATGTACGAAGTAAAGGGACGTATAGTATCAATGGAATTATCGATCCTATATGGAATCTTTCACAAGAAAATTGTGGTACGCCATTAGATAGCATTCCGCCTTGCCCTACAGAATTGATGGTGGATAATATCTGCGATATAGCAGATAACTCTACTCCTGCTGAAGCAATAGAGAATAATTTGATTTGGAATAATCCTAATAATACCTGTCCAGAAACGGATGATGTAGCACAATACAATATTTATTATGCTCCTAATCCTACAGCTAGTTTTACGATTATAGAAACCTTGAATCAGGCAGATGATACGACATTGATTCATCAGCCAAGCTTTATATCGGTAGCTGGTTGTTATGCTGTAACTGCGATAGATTCAGTAGGCAATGAAAGTGTATTCAGTAATGTCATCTGTGTGGATAATTGTCCATTCTATACTTTGCCTAATGTATTTACACCTAACGGTGATGATAGCAATGAATTGTTTATTCCCTTCCCTTATCGTTTTATTGCGAGTATAGATTTACAAGTGTATGATCGTTGGGGAGGATTAGTATTTGAAACTACAGATCCAGATATTAACTGGGATGGTACGAATTTGCAAGGCGAGGAATTGGCAGAAAGTACCTACTTTTATGTCTGCAAAGTTTTTGAACAAAGGGTAGATGGTGTTGTTCAAAGTGCAGGAGAACCATTAAGTGGTTTTATTCATTTAATTAGAGGAAACTAGGTCAGTTACCAGTGAACAATTACCAGTAAACAGTAAGGAAGTGCTGGACTTTAGGATGAGAAATAAGTGTAATGTTTTCAATTCAACGTTCTAAAGTTCAATTTTCTACATGATTTTTACTGGTAATTGTAAACTGGTAACTGTAAACTGAAAAATATGTTTACAGGAATAATAAAGTCATTAGGTAAGATAGAGAAGATTGTAAAAGAAGGAACGAATATCCATTTTACAGTCACTGCGGATATGTCCAAAGAATTGAATATAGACGAAAGTGTATCTCATAATGGAACTTGCTTGACAGTGGTTGAACGAGATAATACTCGATATGTCGTGACAGCTATCGAAGAAACGCTGATCAAGACGAATCTAGGTAATCTTAAAGAAGGCGATTCAGTCAATCTAGAACGTGCCATGATTTCTGGTGGCAGATTGGATGGACATATCGTTCAAGGACATGTGGATACCACAGGTACTTGTGTGAAAGTGGAAGAAAAAGAAGGCAGTTGGCATTTTTCTTTTAAATATAAACCTACGATGGACTTGATGCTCGTAGATAAAGGTTCTATTTGTCTCAATGGAGTGAGTTTGACAGTAATCGATCCAATAGAGGATATTTTCTCTGTTGCTATCATTCCGTTTACTTACGAACATACGACCTTCAAAAATTTGAAGCCAGGCGATGCTGTCAATTTGGAATTCGATGTGTTAGGGAAGTATATCGCTAAATATATGCAGGCTTATATGCCAACTTTAGTTGGAAAATAAATCTCACTAATTTCAAATTTTTCCAAAACTAGCGTTCTGTTTTTGCTTAAACAAAACTTCAGAAATTTTAGAGATTTTCGAAGTTGACACTAATATCATGATATACTAAACTCAAGTAGAAAACTACAACGGAAACCTAGAAGAACTAGCAGAAGAAATTGGTAATTTAAGATATGATACACTGGCTGAATTTCTAAACCTTCTTTCCAAAAAGATGGAAAGAAAGATGAAAGTCGAGGTCGTATAAAATCAGCTACTCAGCTATTTTTTGCTGCCGATTCATTAGAAAAGAGTAAGGATAATATAGATGAGGATTGGAGGATAAGTGAGCCTTACATGTGAACTAAATATTGAGATGCAAGTATCACTCATTCAATAAAAAAAGAGGTGCAAAGCACCTCTTTTTTTATAAAACAATCTATCTAATTACTTTATAAGTGAAACGAATTCAATAACAAGCATAATGGCTCATGTTATTGAATTCGTTTCACTAAAGTAGATATAATTAATTTTCATCACATCAATTTATTAACCAAAAATCTCAGTTTACTAAAATTCTTTCCCCAAGGAGCATATCTAATATCCAAGTCTATGACTGGAGCTTTGTACAATACACTTTTAATATGAGAAAATGTTTCAAAAGTAGATTCGCTGTGATAAGCACCAATTCCGCTTTCGCCTACACCACCAAAAGGCAGACTAGGATTACCAATATGCATCACAGTATCATTGACTGTCGCACCACCGGATGAACATTCTGTCAATACTTTATCACAAATTGACTTGGTTTTAGAAAAGATATAAAGGGCCAATGGCTTTTCTCTACTATTGATTAAATTAATCGCTTCCTCTATATTTTCATATTCCATAATAGGAAGGATAGGTCCAAAAATTTCTTGCTGCATGATTGGATCATCCAAAGAAACATTATCCATCAAAGTAGGAGAAATATATAAATCATCTCTATCTACCTTTCCTCCAAAGATGACTTTCTCTGCATCAATTAAACTAGATAGTCTATCAAAATTTTTCTGATTAATAATTCTACCATAATCCTCACTTTTCTGTGGATTCTCAGTATAGAATTGTTTTATTTTTTCCTTTATTTTTTCAATCAAATCAGATTTGATGTCCTTATGAACTAGCATATAATCTGGAGCGATGCAGGTCTGTCCTAAATTCAGCAACTTACCCCAAACAATCCTTCTAGCTGTATTTTCCAAATGGATATTCTTATCCACAATGCAAGGACTTTTACCACCTAGTTCCAAAGTAACTGGAGTCAAATGTTTTGCAGCAGCCTGATATACGATACGTCCTACATGCGTACTTCCTGTGAAGAAAATATAATCCCATCTTTCTCTCAATAATTCTGTACTTTCTGGTACAGCACCTTCTATCATACTCACATATTCTGGAGCAAATACTTCCTCTATGATTTTTTTGCTGATGGCAGTCGTATGTGGAGAGCATTCAGAAGGTTTGCAAACTACAGTGTTTCCAGCAGCAATCGCTCCCACTAGTGGTGCGAACAATAATTGGAAAGGATAATTCCAAGGAGAAATAATCAAAGTAGTACCATAAGGTTCTGGATGTTTCTTACTCGCTCCTGGAGCAAAAAATAATGGTGTACTTACACGTCTAGGCTTAGCCCAAGTAGCCGTTTTATGAATTGCTTCCTCTATTTCCTTTACTACGATACTCGTTTCTGTAATAAAAGATTCTGGAGCGGATTTTTTCAAATCATTGTATAACGCAGCATGAATTTCTGTTTCGTGCTTCTCTACACTAGCCTTCAATTTTTTAAGGTGTTTTACCCTAAAAGAAACACTCAGCGTTTCTCCAGCTTTGAAATAGTTTCTTTGATTTTGGACGATGTCCTTTATATATGCAAGGTCTTCGCTTATTGTTATAGGATTCTGCATGGTGTATTTTTTTTCTTTATCCTTAAAGTTACTAACAATTCATGTGATGAACAAATTTAGAATAAGATGATATTGAATAGATTTGTATATTGTTAGCCTTAGCACACTGAAAAGTAAGTTGTTTAATATTCTGATGAGATTATTTTGGAATATGGCGAGGCATTTTTTGACAGCGTAGCCTTAGCTACGGTGGAGAAAAATAACGATGTCCAAATTTCAAAAGAAGCCATCAAAAGTTAAGATTACTTACTTTACAGTGTATTAGCTTGACTAACTACTAAGTACAGCACAAAACTTAAATGCAATGAGTTTCATTCCATTCATTGATAACTAATAAGAATACCATTATCTTAATAAATATTGCATTCCTATGAGTTAAACCTATTGTAATGGTATAGAAAATATTTTTTGCCCTGTATACAAATTGTTATTAATGAAATTGGTAGTGTAAAGGATGAAATCTAGATTTTATCCTCGATGAAATGAAATAAAAATTGCTTCTATCTCGTATTAATGACATATTAAAATACATTTTTTTAATACTAAGGGATGGCGAATAAATAAATGTCTGGAATTGATAAAATATTTTTGTGCTAGGGAAGGCGGTAAAAGCTGCGTTACGCCTTAGCGTAATAAGGTTTTTGCCAACGCAGCATAGTGCAAAAAGATGAAGTCAAAACGGACAGTTATTTATTCAACATCTCTAAGGGAACAGGGAAGTAATAACCTACGTATCTAACTTGTCCTTTTCATTTTGCGTACTTTATTAATTACCTGCTTCTTAAAAGTAAGAACTTGTTTGAAACAGCTTCTAAATTATACATTTTAATACTTTGAAATTTTAAAGTATTTGAACCCTTATTACCCAATTTTAAAATGAGAAATAATCAATTATTTATAGTACTGTTGATGTTGTTTTCCTTCTCCACCAACGCCCAAACCAACGAAGCCATTACTGCTTACAATAATGCAGTTCGAGCTCACCAAGCAAAGGATTATTCTGGTTCAGTCAGATTATTGGAGACAGCAATAACAGCATCTCCTGATTTTATTCCAGCACAAAGATTGATGGCAGAAAGTCATCAAATGCAAGGCGATGAAGAAAATGCTCGTCTTTATTTTCTCAAAGTATTGGAGCTCACGCCTAATGATACTGATGTGATGTATCGCTACGCTATGACTTACGTAAGAGAAGAAAAAGAAGTAGAAGCTAAGGCTGCACTAACCAAATTATTGGAAGTGAAACCTAATCACGCCAAGGCAATCAAGCAATTGAGTGTGTATGAGCATAATAAAAAAGTTAATATAGCAGAGGAGACAAAAATAAAAGATGAAACTAAAATAGTGGAAGGATCTACTATTCAGTCGACAGAAAAATCATCCAAATCTTCATCTAATACACTCAATAGTGCCACTGCCACCAAATACGCAAACAAAGGTGTAGGTTATTATAATGAAAAACAGTTCAGAGAAGCATCTATGGCTTTTGCCAAGGCATTGGAAGGAGAAGATCCTTCTGCTAAATTGTATGGCTATACTGGTCGTTCCTTGCTGCATATTGGCGAAGTAGATGTAGCAATAGGCTATTTGAAAAAAGCGATAGCCAAAGATTCTGAAAGTGGTATTTATCATCATTATCTTTCTATGGCATATGAAATGAAAGGCGTACCTAATCTGACTAAAAAATATGCAAATATGGCAAAGTCTAGAGGTTTTGAGGGGACGGACGAAACCTTCAATAATGAAGCTACTCAGCATTATAATAAAGGGATAGATTATTATAATGAAGAAAGATATATGGAGGCAGTACAGGAATATCTACGTGCCATCAAGCTGAATAACACCAAAGTAAAATACCATTATAATCTGGCATTGACCTTCAAGAAAATGGATAGGATAAAGGAAGCTAAAGCTGCTTTAAAAGATGCCATATCTGTAGATCCTTCACATGCCAATTCCTATAAACTGATGGGCGATGTACTGTATGAAAGAGAAGAATTCAGAAAAGCAGCAACCTATTACAACGAAGCGATTATACTAGGGAATAAGGAATATTTGGATTATATGTATGTAGGTTATTGCTACGATAAATTGGAACAGTATAATAATGCTTTGAAGTATTTTCTCAAAGCAGAGGATAAAAACCCTGAAGACTTTGAGGTGCGTTTCACTGTGGCAATGGCATATTTTAGGTTAGAAAGCCTAGGTAATGCTAAAAAAAGATTCGAAACCTTATATGATACTCATCCAGAAAATACAAGGGTATTGACTAATTTAACCACATTATATTACATCACGAGCGAATACGAAAAAGGATTGGAACGCTGCCTAGAATGGGTCAAAATCTCTCCTAGTGATGGCGAAGCATATAACCAAACTGGCAATATGTATTTTGCATTAGGAAAAACAAAGGAAGCTGCTGACTATAAGCGTAAGGCGAAGCGTTTGGGATCGAAAAAGGCTGGGATTTTTTGATAGGAGAAGCAGCAATATTCGTTGCTTTCGCAATCACAGATTCTATGCTGTTTTGACTGCTTACGTGGATCAGAAAATATCATCAATGAAAATAAAGAATTTATCAAACACATCATTTGATGCATTGTTAGATTGCTTTTTACTCGCATTTGAAAACTATTATGTTCAAATGCCTACTGATAGAAATTATTACAAAAAACGATGGAAAGCCGCCAAAGTTAATTTAAGCCTTTCATATGGAATGTTTGATAAGTGAAAAGAACAAGCATAACTGCTCAATTTATTAAATACGTTTCACTAAAGAAAATTTAGTTGGATTTATTATCCATACTGTTGATAAAAGGAATGGAGTATTAACGGTTTAATACAGGTACTGGAGTTATTTCTGGATATAGAGGAAAAAGAATAGTAAAATCAATTTATGAATATGCTTTAAAGGACTTAGCACAAAATGGCATTGAGAAAAGTACGCTTGAAGTAATTAGAGAAAATGAAATAGCTGTTCGAGCTTATCAAAGTATCGGAAGAGACTTTTTTTAGCAATTAAACAAGTTGCTGATAAAATTAAAATTATTAATATCGATGATCGCTTCAAAGATAAAATTGATAACATGAGTTTAATTGGACTAGAACACACGGTTAATCAATATGAGATGGAAATGGAGATAAAAGGTTTATAAATATAAAAACCTATCGCCTAATTTTCACAACTTCCTCACACCGTTCACAATGAAAACAAATTTGTGTAATACCCCATTCCTTATCCTCAATTTCCTCCATAAATTTTAATGTTGGATCTGCTTTGCATTTCATACAAGGGTTTTCATTAATGATGCTTTTCCTTTCTTTTTCAGATAATTGTAGAAATGATTTTTTATTCTTTTGAATTTGATGATCCTTTATTTTTTGAAAAGGAGAATGTTGTTTTATGTAATATAAAGAAAGGATGTAAAAGATACTGCTGAGTATTGTTATTAATAATACAGCACTTTTAGTGGACTCGGGATAAGTATGAAAATAAACATCTTCAAAATTACCTTTTTCTATTACGTCTCCCCACTTATCAAATTTGATATATTGATTTTTTTGAACCTGATAATAATTCTTACTCTCACAATAAATAATTTGAGTATAAATTTCTTTTCCTGTATTAGATAGAAGGTTTTTATATTCAGTATCTATTATCCTTTCAGAATTATTGCTATATAAAAAGATAGAAATAATAATAAATAATAAGGTTGCAAGTCCAAATGTTTTTTGTTTCATAGCTTTGTATATTTTTTATAAAATACAAAATGGCCATTAAAAAAGCCACAGAATTTTAATTCTGTGGCTTTTTTATATAGTAAATAGACAATATTAATACTATCTACTCATGCAAATTCATCTTAATTTTTTTCTCCAAATCAAACACCGTATCCTTAAAGATAGCATCAGTATCTAATAAATCCTGAACAGCTTTACAAGAATAAATAACGGTACTATGATCTCTTCCACCAAAATTCTCTCCAATCGCTTTCAGCGACTTATTCGTCATCTTCTTAGAAAGGTACATAGATAACTGACGAGCGATAACCACTTGACGTTTCCGTGTTTTACCTTGTAATTTATCCACACTTACATCGAAGTGATCAGCTACCAATTCCTGTATGAATTCTACAGTAATTTCCTTAGAGATATTCTTCACGAAATGCTTGATCACATTCTTCGCTAATTCCATATCGATCTCTCTTCTATTCAAAGAGGACTGAGCTACTAATGAAATCAATACACCTTCTAATTCACGAATATTATTCTTGATATTATAACAGATAAACTCTGTAACATCTGTAGGAATTTCCAATCCTTCCCGATTCATCTTCGTTTCAAAAATCGCCATACGAGTTTCAAACTCTGGCACATTCAAATCCGCAGATAAACCCCATTTGAAACGAGAAATCAAACGTTCTTGGATACCTTCCAAATCTTTTGGAGGGCGATCAGAAGTCAATACAATCTGCTTGCCTCCTTGGTGTAGTGTATTAAAGATGTGGAAAAATATTTCCTGCATCTTTTTCTTATTTGTCAAAAACTGAATATCATCCACGATAAGTACATCTATCATCTGATAGAATCGTACAAAATCCTGAACAGCATTATTTTTTATTGAATTGATAATCTGATTCGTAAATTCCTCACAGGATACATAAAGTACCGCTTTATCTGGATAGAGTGAGTTCACTTCATTTCCGATAGCTTGTACCAAATGCGTTTTTCCCAAACCAGAATCTCCATAAAGAAATAAAGGATTGAAAGCAGTCCCTCCAGGTTTTTTCGCCACAGCGAGCCCTGCGGATCTCGCCAACCTATTACAATCTCCTTCTATATAATTAGCAAAAAGATAAGTCTTGTTCAGATTAGGATCAATCTTCATCTTTTTGATACCTGGAATCACAAATGGATTCTTGATTTCTCCAGCTGGTGCTTCATTAGAATACAATGGTGTATTCTTAGAAGTACGAATATTTTGACTCGAAGGAGGAGATATAACCGCATTATCACGAGTAGATGGTTTTTGATGGGACATCAAAATCTGGTATTCCAACCTTCCAGATTCTCCCAATTCCTGCCTCATTGCCATTTTGAGTTCAGCAACGTAGTGCTCTTCTAGCCACTCGTAGAAGAACTTATTGGGTACCTGAATAGTAAGGGCATTATCTGAAAGGCGTATAGGCCTAATGGGTTCAAACCATGTCTTGAAGCTTTGTGGATTCACGTACTTCTTTATGGTTTGCAGACAATTATCCCATACCGTGATGTGGTTGTTACTCATCTACAGTCCGTCGATTAGTATAAGGTTTTTAAAACTATTTTAAAAGGATATCAATGACATTAAGACACGATAACCTGTTGGTTCAATGTTATGATGAAGGATGATTGTGTGTACAATATCACTGATACATCATGGTATAAAATGGATTTCAGTTTTTGTTCGTTGCAGTAGACTTCAATCACTGAGCATTGAAGTAATTACAAAAATGCAAAATATTTCAAATAACTAGATAACGATTACTTCATTTTTTTCTAGAATTAGCATCTAAAATATATGTGTAAAGGTTTTGTTTGAAAAAAAGACTGTTGGGTTTGACGTTTATTTCAAGGATTTGTACTTTTTATGTATTGTTAGTCAGTATTTTATGTAATTTTTTTTAAAATTGTATATCAATAATTAAGGAATATAGTAATTTCTTGAAATATGACTGGATTCATTTGTTAATGGATGATTCCATTGTCACAAGTGATACATTTATTCTTCTTATTTCGTTCAAAAAACACATCCAACCTTCCCAAAGCTATCCCTGCCCAACCTACTTGATTGATAGTAACTTCCTCATCGTCCAGATTTTTGACGATGTCAGCAGTTTCCATTAGGGTATGCGTATGTCCTCCTATAATAAGGTCTACATTCTTCGAATTCTTAGCGAGGATAAGGTCAGAAACCTTATCTGCCTCACCATATTGATAGCCTAGATGCGAAAGACAAATCACATAATCACATTTCAATTCCTTTCTAAGGTGTAAGGCTGTTTTGTTGACATTGCTAATCGGATCGAGGTACTGTGTTTCACCATATAAATTAGCAGGAACAAGTCCGTCGAGTTCTAGACCTACTCCCAAAATACCTATTTTTAATCCTGCTTTCTTAATCACCATGTGTGGCTGCACTTGTCCATTCATAATAGTATTGGACAAGTTATAATTACAATTGAGTAAGGGGAAATTAGCATGAGTAGTAAATTGCTTGTGCAGTCCTTCCATTCCGCCATCAAAATCATGATTACCAATCGTACAGGCATCATAGCCCATTTCTGTCATGAGTTTAAATTCCAACTCGCCACCAAAAAAATTGAAATAAGGCGTTCCTTGAAATACGTCACCAGCATCCAACAACAATACGTTTTCCTCTTCCTTTCTTATTTTTTTGATCAATGTAGCTCGTTTGGCAGCTCCACCTAATCCAGCATACCTTCCGCCATCTTCTGGAAAAGCTTCTATTCGACTATGCACATCATTGGTATGAAGAATAGTCAGTTTAACAATTTCTGGCTTATCTAATGCAGATAAAGGAAATTGTGCAGTACTAAATAGTAATGTACCAAATGCAGATTTTTGTAGGAATGATCTTCTTTTCATGGTCGATGATTGTTTTAGCAAGGTACGGAAAATTGATAAAGTTTGTATATTGAAAACAAAAATAATAATGAATAAATTTATAGATATTTTATTAATTCTGGACACTTATTTATTCGCCATACCTTAATACAGAAACGAATATTCAGCTTATTTTTCAAATATTACTTTATCCGACACACTCGCATAAATTTTTCTTTTATAATCACTTAGATAGTGATACTTTTACAATAATGATAAATACTACTAAATTCTGGTTTTTAAAAGATTTTAATCTATTTAAAAAAATGGGTAAAAAGAGTTTGATGGATATGTGTCATTTACTTGAAATGATAAATGTAAAGAAAGGTGAAACCCTTTATTTAAATAGAGAAGATAGAAGTATTGTTTATTTTATAAAGTCAGGTTCGATTAAAATTGTTAATGAACAAGAACATACTCGCTCTATTCTGCAAAGGGGAAATATATTTGGAGAGTTGGCCCTTTATGAAGAGAAAAATAGCAATAATAAGAAAGAGAAGGCTATCGTCTTAGAAGATGGTGTCGTCTGTGTGATTGAGGCGGAACAGATGAAAATGATGATTGAAAATCATAGTTCTCTAAAAAATCAACTCCTTAAACTTCATGGACTTAGAATCAGAAAATTACAAAGAAACTTAGAAGATCTATTATACAAAGATAGTGAAACTAGGATCAAAGAATTTATCCTGAATTATATTAATGAATTCGGTAAAGAAAAAGATGGCTTGTTAAAATCTAAAAACTTGTTGTCACATAAAGACATTGCTCAACTTACCAATACTTCTAGACAAACTGCTAGTAATGTACTCAGTAAGCTGCGAAAGGAAGGTGTTATTGATTATAATTCAAAGGAGATTTTTATTCAATATAGTTTTGTGCTAGAGTAGAATTAACGGTCTTTATATTTGAGTTTAAACAACTTCATACAAGAAGATCGTCTAGAAGAGTTAGCTTATAGACAAAAGGATAAAGTCAAGACGAACAGCTTTTTTTTTAAACAAGGAAATTTTTCTTACTAATAATACTAGTCTGAACTTTCGACTTATTTTACCAGAATAAACAGGGCAAGCCGAAAACTGATTCAGAGTAGGCATAGATTATAAAGATTATTATAAATGGAAAATGGACATTTAGAAACCTTCAAAGTTGAAGCACAAGGAAAAAAAGTACCTACTAAAGTAGTTATTACTGATACAGAATGGACGCTTCAGTTAGATGAACCAATTGAAGATGGTGGATCAAATACTGGTGCTAATCCTATGCAATATTTTACAGCCTCTTTAGCTGGTTGTCAGAATGAACAGGCTCAAGTTATTGCAACAGAACTCTCCCTTAATATCGAAGAAATTGATATACAGGTTGAAATTGATCTCGATCTTTCGGGTTTTATGGGAACGGCAGATAATTCAGATGGCAGTTACAAAAATGTACGCCTGAATGCAGTATTACATGGAGATCTAACGGATGAACAAGCAAAAATTATAGGACAAAAAGTTGATGCTCGTTGTCCAATTTTAGCTTTGCTTCGTACTAGTGGTTGTAATATTAAAAGTAGTTGGAGTAAAAAATAATCCTTGCTATACTGAGAATTAATTGGTTTTCGGATTGTTAAAAATTTATAGCTTCTGAAAATCAAGCAATTGCTACTAACGTTGGTCTGTAAAGCGAATACCGCTAGGTATAAAGGTTTTTTTGATATAGTCGTTTATATAATTATTTCAAGATTAGAGAATAATTTAGGGACGCCACATAAATAAGTTTCTGTGATTTTTACGGACAGTTATTTATGTGTCGTTCCTAAATACACTGTAAAGTAAATAAGTAACCGTTTTGTCTGCTTAGTTTTCAGCTATGCGTCGTTAAAAATTCCTTAAATAGCTACGGCTATTCGCGTCATTTTTGCCTAGCCTAACTAAAAATTAAGCGATTCAAAACTGCAACCTATTTAATTTACAGTGTACTAAATACATTGTAAAGTAAGT
>JBNMOV010000064.1:0-15803 GCA_051275765.1 Maribacter sp.
TACTAGGAAAGTAAGGAATCAATTTATAAATAGGATAATAAATAAATGGTCTAATTCGCTTCCAAGGATGCTTGGAAGCTGTATAAAAAATACTATGTATGTGTTTTTCCCAAAAAACAGGATTGCTTTTGATCTCTTCTAGATAATATCTTCGTTTTACACCATAATCATCATCCCAGATAGTCTGGTTAATATGAGGATCGAAGATATGAATAAGTGGATTATTAGCTAAGGATTGCAAATTGCTATCCTTAGGATCAGGTGTAATGATGGCAATACTTTTGCCTTGTTCAGCTAATCGCAAGATAAGCCCAGTCTGTAACAACATCCTAGCTGCAAAGCCATGTGATATGATATAACAAATGTCTATATTCATTCTTGTTTTTATCATTTGTTGAGCTTCTTTTTTATATAAGCTTCTGCCATTTTCCAATCTGCTAAAGTATCTATATTAATAGCTGAAGATGCTTTCATTTCATAATGGATAAGTGTATTGCCATAAAGGGATTTTTGTTCTAATATAACTGCTGCTTTGGTTATATATATCGCTCCATCTCTATAATATGATTTTGGCAAGTCCTGTCTTCTGCTAATAATATTAGATTCTCCTGTAGAAATTTTTAAAAAACCATCTTCTTTTTCTTCAAATATCCAATGTGGATTATAAGTATGTGGTACTTCTCGAACAGAAATTAGACTATCAGCATCTTGCTTAATGAATTTTTCAATAGCATTTTTTAAATCGTCATTATCTCTAAAAGGAGTGGTAGGTTGCAATAGACAAACTGCATCAAAAGGTTGTCCAATATCTTCAAAATACTGCAAAGCATGAATGACAGTATCTATGCTTGGCGATTTATCTGTGGCTAGATGTGTAGGTCTTAGAAAGGGTACTTTTGCCCCTTTATTTCGACTGACTTTTGCAATGTCTTCATCATCTGTAGATACGATCAGTTCATGAATTAAAGAACAAGATAATCCTGTTTCTATCGTATAATGGATTAATTCCTTGCCCTCAAGCAATTTGATGTTTTTTCGAGGAATGCTTTTAGAACCGCCTCTTGCTGGAATTAATCCTAGTATTCTCATATTGAAAAGATGATTAGATTTTTAGATGTAAAGATACTTAGATAATGAATGCTTTAATATTAGGAATAAAAATCTTGGTATGCTGTTGTTCTCTTCTCTATTTTTTGTATTTGTTGTGGATTTAGTTCTTGTTTCCATTCACTACGTAGTGTGATTTCCTTTTCATTGCCTAGCCTCATTTTTCCATTGCCCATGATATGGTGTGCTTGATTCCTGAAATTGAGATTGACTTCATTAGTATGAATACCTGAGAAATCAAGGATATTTTTAATTTCTTCTTTTGGAGATTGGCATAAATCCTCATATCTTAATTGAGTATATTTTATGCCTAATCCTTCAAGCAGGTTCTTGTTATCTACCATTTCTTGTTTCCAATATTCTGTTGCCATTTTGAGACTCCATGAAGAATTATACTTGATGGCAGAATTGACTTGAGCACGAGGATCTCGTACTAACCAAACCACATTTAAATCAAACGCTTCAATCATAGAAAGGAATAATAAATGTTTGGCTGATTTAGAAGAATCCAAGAAAATATGGTTCTGATCTATTTTTAATATTTCCTTGACTAAAATTTGATTAAAATTCTTCAAATCCTTTATTTTATTAGAAAAAGGGATAGAAGGTAGTTGTTTCAATTTCCAGAATTTGATGAGTTCCAAAGCTATTTTGTTCAACTTTTTATGATTAAAAATATCAAATTCTGTTGTATTGGTTGCTAGTGCTTTTTGATCAATTTGTTGTAGAATATTCGCTTTTATGGTATTGAGATAAGGGCATTCATCAAAGGTTTTTCCACATGAACATATTTTGGCTCTGTGATTCCCAAATTCCTTACTTTTAATGGATTTATTATAAAATTTTCTGCGCTCTCCTATAGTGGAAATATTCGCTTGTTTGGATAAAATAAAACTCAATAGTGTAGAGCCAGAATACCTTTGAGAAAGGATTAGGATGTACTTGATTTTATCTTGTGATTGGTATTCTTTTTTCATTTGCCGGCGTTTTATTGATTAAATATTTTTTGTTGTTGGATAATTGGTTCTATCCAATTGATTTCATCAATTTTTTGACTAAAAAAAGATACTCCTTCAAGTGTATGGTGTGCATAATCATAAAAATATTTTTGTAATTGTTGATCAATAGCAAAACATATTTCTAAATTATTATTACAAACATATTCCATTCTATCCAAAATAATAATATTAGGATATGTTGTTTTTAGGGATGTTATAATTTTGTCTGATTTACGTTGGATGTTATTAGATATATAATCATTAAAATAGGCTTGATTAATTTCATGCACTACTTTTTTAATCATTAATGAATCCTGTAAATCATAACCATTTCTTATATGTTCCTGAATGATTAAATCTGCTTTTGTTTTCATATTAACCACCTCGAAATTATGTATTTCCTTTACAATAATCACTTGTTTTTCATCTTGTAAAAATCGTTGTACAGCTTCTTCGATGGATTGCATATCTTTATCACTATATCTTGAAACAATAGCGATTATCTCAGCATCCATATAAGATGGAGAACTGAAAACCAAGTGGTTCATATCAGATAGTTCTGCGATATTCAAACCATATCTGCCTATTTTAAAATACTGTTGTGCTTGTTGACTGGATGTAAGTATGTTATACAAATCTTTTGAATGGGAATTTCCAAGCAATAGCATATTAGGAAGTTTATTTTTTTTAAAAAACCAAGATGTAGTGGCTAATTCAGGCGTGTTTTTTTCTAATTTATTCCAGCTTATTTGTTTGAATATAAAATTGTCTGGTTGATAATTTCTGATATTTAATGCTGTATTGATTTTTCGACTGGGAAAACCTTTGCTTTTTGCTCCCCAATAACCTATTGATATAAAAAATAAAGAACCAATAAATGAATAAATAAAAATGAATTTTCTACTGAATTTCTTTTTATTTCTAAATGGATTTTCTACATATTTCCAACTTAAATAAGCCAATGGAAATACCAATAAACACCACATTGTTTTTTGAATAATAGATGGTGAATCCAAAGATAAATGTTTGACAAATGCAAAAAGCGGATGATGCCATAAATAAGCACTATAACTAATTAGACCTATAGATACCAATATTTTTGTACTCAAAATAGAGCCTACTATATTTTTTGTATTGGCAAAAATGATGATAAATCCAGCTCCTATAGTTGGCAATAAAGTATAAGTACTAGGAAAAGGTGTTTCTTCATTAATTACAAATACACCTAAAATAATCATTAATAAACCTATTCCACTCAATATTTCGTTAAATATTTTTTGTGATTGTATTTTTGCAAAAATAGCTGGCTGACTAGATTGTAATGCAGCTATTATTGCTCCAATAGCCAGTTCCCATGCTCTTGTTGGAAGTAAATAAAAATTAGCAGTTGGATTACTAGCTGCCCTCGATTCTGATAATAAAAAACTGCATATACTAATGATGGTAAGTAGGAATAAAATCCAATGTTTATTGAGGAATTTCCAACATAAAATCATGAGTGGAGGAAAGATAATATAGTATTGTTCTTCTACCGCCAAACTCCAAGTATGCAATAGTGGTTTGAGATCTACAGATGTATCGAAATAACCAGATTCTCTGACAAAAAGGATATTGGATGAAAAGACAGAAACAGCTATCAAGCTTTCGAAATAGTCGATCATATCGCTATTAAACAGACTAATCCAAGCAAATGGCAAACTGACCAAAAGGATAAAAAATAGTAAAGGTAAAATTCGCCTTGCTCGCCTTTCATAAAAATTAATGATAGAGAATTTACCTTTTTCCAATTCTGACAGGATAATGGAAGTAATCAAAAAGCCACTAATCACAAAAAATACATCCACACCAGTATAACCACCACTAAAAACTGTAAATCCTGCATGAAACAAGATAACAGGTAGTACAGCGATAGCCCTTAATCCATCAATTTCTGGTCTGTATTTCATCAATGATTTTGAGTATTAATAATTCAATATCTTATGGTATGTCAAAGGAACATCCACTAAGATTTCAGCTATTCTTTTTCCTGCATCTCCTTCACCATAAATTCTATCTTGTGTATAATGTCCGTTTTCAATTTGTTCTAAAATAGCAGTTTGAATCGCCGTTTGATTATAATCCACATCTATGACATTCATACCTCGTTCCCTACCGTTTTGTCGAGAACCAATATTGACCACAGGAATCCCCAAATAAGCAGATTCTCTAATGCCTACACTAGAATTGCCAATCAAACAAAGACTGTTTTTCAAAACTCTTAAAAAATCATAAGGCCCCATATTCTTAAAGAAATGGATCTGATCAATATCTTGGTTTTCTCTAAAGGATCGAATAGCATTGGATGTTCCATCAGACCCTGCATCTACATTGGGCCAAAACCAAAAAGTAGGAATTTTGAGATCGTAGATGACTTCTAATGTTTGTGTGACTTGTTTTCTAGATTGCTCATATTCTGTAGTTACAGGATGCTGCATGACGATCAAATATCCTTTTGAAAAATCTGGATGACTTCCTACACCTCCATATTTTTTATAAGGATTAAAATCTAATTGACTATTTTGATAAACCTCTTCTGCAATATCTATAGATGGACAACCTGTCAAGAAAACCATCTCTGGATTTTCTCCCATTCTGATGACTCTTTCCTTCGCTTTTTTAGAAGAAACTAGGTGTATATCAGCTAACTTAGTAATGGCATGACGTACTTTTTCATCTATATTTCCAGTGACTTCTCCTCCTTGTATATGTACCAATGGAATATTGAGATAGGCAGCTGCAATAGCTGTGGACATGGTTTCAAAACGATCTGCAACAGTAATAACGGCATCTGGTTGGATGTTTTCAAAAACATTAGTCAATTCTATGATGCCCAAACCAGTGGTTTTGGCTTGTGCAGCTAGATTTCCTCCTTCTAATACATTGAAAACTTTGGCGATTATCTTAAAACCATCCTTTTCAATCTGTTTGACAGCAGAGCCATATCGCCCCAATAATGCAGATGCTGCAATGACTAATTGCAGTTCCAAATCAGGATGATCGTCTATTGCTTGAACAGCAGATTTTATTCTACTATAACTTGGTCTGGCTGTAATGACAACGCAGATTTTTCTTTTTGTGCTCAATGTAAATGATGTATTAGACTCTAATTACAATAAATCGCCTTCTTTCAGAAAATCATATTTCTCCTTATCAATGACTAATTTTTTTCCTATAATGGATCTAAAATCAGTAGCAGAAATTCCTTCGTTTGCAGGTTTTTTGGCTTCTAAGTCATCAAAAGTGATAAAATATCCTTTTTTGAGTGATTTATTAACTGCCAATGCCTTTCCAAATATTTTTTTCAATTCTGTATAAGGAGACAAGTCATTTTTATTGATGGGATGTTGTAAGGCTTTTTCTATGAATCTGACAGATGTTACTAATGTTTTAACTTCGTCTATAGTGAGTGATGAAGGTGCATCTGGACCAAACATCCTACGATCGAAAACAGTATGGAATTCCAATATTTCAGCCCCTAATGTGACTGCAGCAATTCCTGTAGCAATCTCTGCAGTATGTTCTGATAATCCTATTTTATGATTGGGATAACGTGCTTTCATTTCAGCGATCACATTCAGTCCTATTCGTTCAGCAGGTGTGGGATAACTGGTGGTGCATTGCAAAATGCTGATTTCATTAGCAAAAGGAGCAAGGAATTCCAAAGTAGCATCCAATTCCTCATAAGAGGACATACCAGATGAAAGGATGATGGGTTTGCCTGTTTTAGCGATTTTTTCCAGCATCAAGAAATTACTTGTTTCTCCAGAACCTATCTTATATCTAGTGACTCCTATGGATTCCAATAAATCAACAGCAGCTTGTGAGAAAGGAGAAGAAATAAATTCCAAACCCACTTTTTCGCAATGTTCTTTAATACCTATCCATTGTTCTTTAGTAAAGGACATTCTGTGCCAATAATCATATCGAGTTACGTCCTCATAAGAGAAATTGACACGAAATGGCTCTGCCATACTGCTTTCTGCTTCAGCTATATGTGTCTGAAATTTGATGGCATCTACTCCTGTAGCAGCTATAGCATCAATATAAGAATGCAATATTCCTAAACTACCATCATGTGCCTGCCCTATTTCTGCTATTATAAAAATTGGTTTTTTATCAGTCATCTTCTATGTAGTAACTTTGGTTCTTTCCATAATAATATCCTCCATAACCATATTTTCTACCTTGTTTCACGCCATTAAAAACGAGGCTAGCTCTAGGTAGTTCGTTCTTTTTGTACATGTTATCTAAATGTGTTACCATGACCTTTCTTGTCATATTGTGATGTATCACAATGAGCATATTGTCTACTAATTTTCGTAGTAATAAGGCATCTGATACTAAGCCAATAGGAGGAGCATCTATAATGATATAATCATATTCTTTGCTTAATTCCTTGATGAGGTATTCCATTTTGAGAGACATGATCAATTCTGCTGGATTGGGAGGAATAGGACCACTACTGATATAGGAGATGTTGGAATGTTCCTTGCTTTGCTGAATAATTTCCTTGATACTTTTTTGTCCTACTAGATAATTGGTGATCCCTACTGTTGGTTTTTCACCTAGATAGGTTGCCATTTTGGGTTTACGTAAATCCATTCCCAAAAGGATGACTTTTTTATTGGATAAAGCTAGTGTGATCCCTAGATTGATGGCAACAAATGTTTTTCCTTCTCCAGAAATGGAGGAGGTGATCAGTATAACTTGCTGCTCTTTATTGTGATTGATGAAATTGAGATTGGTTCTTAAGAGCCTAAACATTTCATTGATAGCGGATCTGCTACCATGTTTTGCTACAATATTAGCTTTTCCTTTTTTGAATGGTATTTTTCCTAAAATAGGAATATTGGTTAGTTCCTTTATCGTTTCTTCAGAGTCAATTTTATTTTGAAATAGTCCTATAATTAATAAAAGGATGGCAGGAAAGATTACACCTAGCAAGCCACTTGTAGTTTGGATGAGTTTCTTTTTAGGATAAATAGGAAAAAGGGGTGTTCTTGCCCTGTCTATAATTCTGGTTTTTGCAGTTGCTACTGCTTCTGATAATGCTGTTTCCTCCTTTTTTTGTAGGAGGTATAAAAAGAGTTGTTCCTTTACTGCTTGTATCCTCTTTTTCTCTACTAGTCTCTTTTCTATTCGAGGAACACTACTCATGCCTCTTTTCAATTCCTCAATATTCTTTTCTATCTCTATCATAGGAATAGCGAGATCTCTTTTGAGGTTGCGAATAGTCGCTAAGATAAGATCCTGCGAATCCTTTATTTGCAATTTGATAGCAATCAGAGAAGGGTTTTTGTCTGTGGCAGTAACAGCCAGTTGCTTGTATTGGTAAATAAGGTTGTTGTATTGTGATACAAACCCTTCCAACAATGCACTTTCCACGCTTAGATTGGATGGTACTAAGTCGTACGTTTCATTATTTTGTACGAAAAATATTTCTAATGAAGCGAGTAGATTTTTCTGAATTTCATAATCAGATATTTGTTTGATGGCTGTCCTTATTTCATTGATAGTATAGTTCATACTACCTGATGCATCATCTCCTATGATTTCGTTGTCACTTTTATAATCTTGGATATTTCCTTCTACTGCATCTAGTTCCTTGACCAGTTCCCTCACTCTATTATCTATGAAAACTAGTGTATTTCTGAGTACTGTATTTTCATCTTTAACCTCTTCTGCACTATAAATACCAATGAGTGTATTAATGATGTCAGCAGTTTTTTGTGGTACAGTATGTATGATGCTTAGTGATAATACACTGGATGTCCTTTGATCACCTATTCTTTCTATATTGAGTTTTCCTTTGTAGGAATAAGCAGTATTTTGTATTGTTCCTATTTTAATTCGATGTAGTCCTTTTACAATGGCTTCTACTGGATTTCTTGAAATAGTAAATGTTCCTTTGCCATTAGTGAATTTTTCTCCAAATTTATAGGTCACTCCTTCCTCATCTTCTTCATTTTTTTTAAGTACAAATGTTTCATAATTATCTAATTCTATAAAAAATGCAGCACCATAAATATTATTGGGAGCTAGTTCGAAGGAATCCAATACGAAAGGTGTGGAGGTATATAATTCTGTTTCCTTAAACTTACCTTGTCTGAAGTAACTGATATTCAATTTCAAGGAATCCACCACCTTTTCCATGATAGTGAGAGATTTTATGATTTGAATCTCATTATCCAATGCCTTACTGCTTTCTAATCCATAATCAGAAAGAAGGATACTTTGAGTGGAAACGTTTCCACTAGATCCTGCATCCTTTACTAATATAATGGCATTAGAAGTATATTCAAATGTAGCATATCGCAGATACATATATGCCGCTCCTTGAGCTATGATAGCACACAACAAGAACAACCACCAAGCAGAAAGTATTCTGTATAGTAATTTTTGGAAATCGACCTTAACAGTATCCTGTTTGGTGCTGGTAGATATATTTTGTGTTTCCAATATGTAGATTTATATTTATTTTGACAGTCTGATCACTGTGAATATGAATGTAAAAAACGAAATACCAGCAGAAATCCAAGTAAGGACTTTTCCAGAAGAATCCTTGACTGAATTAATGACATCCTTTCTAGGACGAACATATACCACATCGTTTTGTTGTAAATAAAAATAAGGGGAAGAAAAGATATCTGGTGAATTGAAATCTACATATCCAAATTCACGAGAACCATCTACTTCCCTTACAATGAGAACACTATCTCTTCTAGAGTAACGGGTAAAATCTCCAGCCATTGTTAATGCCTCAACGATGGTCAATCTATTATTATTCACTTGGAAAGAACCAGGACTACTGACTTCTCCATTCACATTAACCCTGAAATTAGTCAGTCTAACCTGAACGATAGGTAATTCCTTAAAATATGGGGCTAGCTTTTCTTGTATCCTCGACTGTGCTTCTTCTATTTCTAACCCTTTAATTTCTATTTTTCCTATGGTAGGAAAATCAATATTGCCATTACTATTCACTAGGTATTCTTCAAAATTAGCTACACCACCTTCTGAACCAGCACTACTAGCTCCAGCTATGGTAAATGGCTTTATTGCGTTGGCATCTGTACTGCTTATTCTTATTCTTAATATATCGTTAGCTTGTATTTTTAATGGTTTATAATTCGTAATGAGTTGTGCTTCATTAGGAATGAAAGGATATTCATGATAGCTTAAGAAATTCTCATATGACTTGCAATTACTTAAAAAAAGTATTAAAAAAAGAAAGCCAATGATGTGGATTGTTTTCATGTCAGTATTGTTTTATAGTATCAAAATTAACTGTGAAGTTATTTAAAACTGCTTGTTTGGCTGTAAAACTGCAATTTTAAATAACTTCATTCTTATACAGATAATTTTTTCTGGACTGTTTGTTGGATTAAATGTTCCAATGGTTTATCCTTTTTGTATGTCTGAAAAATTTGGCTCATTTTGTTGATGTTTTGCTGATATGATGGATGAGTTAGGACTTCATTTATTTTCTGCTGTATGTCAGAGGAAGTATCCAAATCTTTGTCTGCCATGACGCCTAAACTGTGATAATGTACTCTTGCAGCACAGCCATTCTGATCTGATTTTTTACCAGAATAAATGAGCATTGGTACTTTATAATGAATACATTCATTAATCGTATGAATGCCTCCATGATTGATAGAACAGTTGGCTTTTTGTAATATTTTAAGCTGTGGAGCATAGGAAAAAGCAAATACATTGGAAGGGAGTTTATTCAGAATATCATCTTTCATTAATCCTCCTAAACCTAATATTAAAACCCAGTTTTCTTTACTTTTTACTGCCTCTATTATCTTTTTGATAAAGGTATTTCCTCCTTTTGACAATGTACTGATGGAACAATATAATAACTTTGCTTTCTTCTCTTTTTGGTAAGAAAACACTTCCTCTATATTTTGTCCATTGATGCTTCTTTGGATTGTTTCTATCCTTTTGTCATATACCATTGGACCTATATAAGTAAGAGCTGGATGAGGCTCATGAGGAAATTCCATTTCGTATGCTGTCATGCTCATCACTGGCAAACTATTATAAGTAAATGGTCCTGGCCAGTAATTTTCTTTGATATATTGTAAAGGGAATTGTTCCTTTTTTGCCAATGCTAATAAAACGCTTCTTCTGTCTGTTCCAAAGGAAAAACGTCTTTGTTTATTGAATGTATTCGATCTCTGATCTTTGATTTCTTGCCAAGAATTCTTGATAGCTTCTTTTGTTCCTTCTTTTCCTTCATTAGGAATGGTATCATGCAATAAATATGGAAGTCCTTCTCTATTCCAAAGTGAAAACCATTGGCTCAATAAAATAAAGGGCGTTTTTTTAGCGAAAGCCTTGAAAATGTATTCATGCAGCTCTATATCTATTATTAATAAATCGGGTTTTCGAATATCTAATATTTTAGAAAAATAAGTTGGATCTGTATTTTCGAGTGCTTCTTTTCGTCTAGATTCCCTATGTTTGAATTTGTAAAATAGACGAGGTAATTGCTTGAATTTTCCTTTGAAAACAGGTAGTTCTGGAACAGGAGATAATTTAATTCTTGGCAATTGTATAAATGGAATACCTACAGAAAGTACCTTTTGACCAACAGAGCTAGGAGAGGCATAAGTCACTTCATGACCTGCTTCTTGTAACCTTTTCACTAGTTCAAAACTAGCATTGAGGATACCTGTTAACCCTGTTGTTATACAAATTATTTTTGCCATGATTCCTTACTCTTCCATTTCTTCCATCAATTTTACAATCATCTCTTCTATGTATACTGCGAGTTGTGCAATAGTAGGTTTTTGGAAGATCAAATTAACAGGAAAATCTATTTCAAATGCCTGATTCAATCTGCTCACTACTCGAATTCCTGCTAAAGAATCTCCTCCTATTTCCAAGAAATTATCATGGATACCTATTCTATCAATTTCCATCACTTCTACCCAAATATCCTGTATCATTTCCTCAAATTCATTCTGTGCTGCTACATATTCAGTTTCCAAAATAGGTCTGAATGTATCTGGCTGTGGCAAAGCATCTTTGTCTATTTTTCCATTGGTTGTGATAGGCAGTTTTTCTAATGGAATGAACTGAACTGGTACCATATAATTAGGAAAACGAGACAGCATATGATTCCTTAATTGCACTTCATCAATAGGAGCAGATGCGACATAATAAGCGACTAATTGTTCATTTTTATCACTTGCTTCTTCTGCTTGTGTATAGCCTATTGCATCCAACATTCGCAAGACTTCTTTTTCATCAATGACTTCATTGATTTCATCCAAAGAAGCATCTCTTGTCTTATGTCCAACTCTTACATCCCAGCTATATGGAAAAGCATAATTACTATATCCTAGCTCTTTTTTATGGACATAAATTCCTGCTTGATTGATCAAACAATTCGTAGATCGTCCTGTATCTTCTGGTCTAACCCACGATAATTGACTATCTAAATGATCCAACATTTCCTGCAAACTCACGTCTGTATATCTGAAAAAATCTACATAACGAACTTTCTCAAATGTGCTATCTTCCTTGAACATCGAAACGTCCAATAATTGATTCACAGCATCTTCTACTAAGTGATATTCTTTTCTTGCATTGAGAATAATCTCATCTATTTTATCAATATTGACATTTTCTTGATTGAATAATTCCTCTGTGAGTCTCGTCTCAAAAAACTGTCCTCTCGATAATCCTGTGATAATAAAAGGGATCTTTTTTTCTAATGCAATTTGCGTACTCAGTACATAAATAGTTTTAAAACAACCATCACAAACATTGCAATGTCGCTGTAAACTATCCACGAAAATAGCATCCATTGCCTCTGTTTCACCAAAGACATGATCTACGCCAAGTTCTTTTACTATTCTTCTAATATTATCTTTTGCTCCTTCTGAAATATAGCCATTATCCAAAGTGAATGCCAAAACACGCAAGCCTAATTCCTTGACTTTAGCAAGTGTATAAGTGCTGTCTTTTCCTCCACTCAATAAAACCATGCAATCGTAATTACCTTTATCTTCTTTTTTGACACTATATAATAAGGTTTCTAAATCCTTTTTGGTCTTAAAATATTCCTTTACCTTTTCTTGGTAACTCTCAAAAGATTCGCATAAATTACAAACGCCTTCATCGTTAAAAGTAGCAGATGGATAATTGGAAGGCAAACCACATTCTGTGCAATTATGGACGCCTTCTTCTTTGTGTGTATGATCTTTATGACGAAGATCGACGACTGTTTGAACGATATTAGGAAACTGGCTCAAACCTGTTTCTATCTCTGCTAATTCTACTCTTCGACCTTGTATTTTTACTTGTGAATCCTTTCTTCCTAGATATTCCAAATGTGTTCCAGAAACATCAACTCTAACTAAATCGCCAGAACAATACATTATTTCACCTATTTCAAATGGATTAGAAATAAAGGACTTTTTTGTCAATTCCTCTTGTTTCCAATATCCTTTTGCTAATCCTACGTTACTGATATATAATTCTCCTATTACACCATTTGGAACAGGATTATGATATTCATCCAATATATAAACTGGTGTATTTGGAATAGCTTTTCCTATAGGAACAGAAACATGATTGCTGTCATTATTGGCATTAAATAAATGTGTCACACATCCTACTGTAGCTTCTGTAGGACCATATTCGTTATGAATTTGGATATGATGACCTATATTATTTTGTACGAATAAGGCTAGATTCGTTTTGAAATTTTCCCCTCCTACTATCATCGTTTTTATCTTGGAATCAGGAAATGTTCCTCCTTTTAATAATCCCAAATGCGAAGGCGTAAGTTTGATGATATTGACGTAATTATCTGCCATTACATCCAACAAAGCCAAGTCTGCACTATCTTGTGTTTCTGGATAAGTAATCAGAGTTCCTCCTGTGATCAATGGTAAAAAAATGGAGGTAATCGTCAAATCAAAACCCACACAAGTGAATAAAGGCATGACAGGAATGAAGTCCTTAGCATATTCATGTTTTGCCCATTGGATATAATGTGATAATGATTTGTGAGCAATCATCACGCCTTTTGGCAATCCTGTAGAACCTGATGTGTATAGTAAGTAAGCTAAATCATCTAGAGAGATATCAATATTTGGGTTTTCAGCAGACTGAACATTGATAAAAGCTGCTTCCTTATCTAGTTCGATGAGATTATCAAATGACTTTCTTAATGAAGGCGATAAAATGGAATTACTGAGTATAAATGTAGGATTCGCATCTTCTATAATTCCTAATATTCTACCTGATGGATGATTACTAGGAATAGGAACGAAAACAGCTCCAGCTTTTAATATGGCGAATATGCTAATAATGAATTCTGGTGAGCGATTCAATAAAATAGCTACTCGAGCTCCTTTTTTTAATCCGCCTTTAATAAGGTGATGAGAAAGACGATTGGCATGTTGATTTAGTTCCTCATAAGTGAGGGATTCCTTTCCAAATTGAATAGCTGTTTTATTAGCGTTTTCTATTACTGTTTTTTTAAATAACTGGATGATATTAGATGAATCATCATATTGAAAATCAATATTTTCTTCTGGTATGAATGAAGGCTTGCTTAATAGTGATGGCTTACCTATATCTTGAAATCTGTCTTCAATAAATGCGTTAAATAATTGAAGGAATTGCGGTGGTATTTCCTTTCGTTGAGCCTCAGAAAAAATAGCATGATTCATATCAAAACCTAATTTGATACTACCATTGGCATCAAAATCATATACTTGTAATCTCAATAAATGTCCTGGATCTGCATGATTGGCGTGAATCCATTCTGATGACATCGGAACACCATTGAAATCATCAAAATAAGCATTGATATAATTCAACACGACATTGAAACCTCTATTCAAACCTGGATTACTGCTTCCTACTTGTGCATAACGTAAAAACCCTAGTGCTTCATCCCTTACTTTTTGGAAAAGGGAACTGAAACTATCTTCTGAATCTATCTCTGCCATCAAAGGAAATAACTCAATAAATAAGCCTGGTGTTGCCTTGAATTCTGGCGTCGTTCGATTGTGTGCAGGTGTTCCAATCGCAATTTCTTTCTGCCCTGTGATTCTATGTAAATAGGTAATTAATAAAGTAGAAAAAATGGAAAATAAAGACAAATGTTGAGTCCATGTTCTCAAGTCTTTTTCTTGTGTCAGACTTCGTAAGATGTCTGCTTTTTCCTTATCAATTGTAATACTAACTCTTTCAGATTCGCTAGTTAGTTGAGTATTCGTTTTTCCAAAAAAGCTAGGAGGTGTAGGCAATTCTTTTGCCTTACAAATCCAATGTTCCTTTACTTTTTCATTAGGTTTGATGAATCGTTGTTGGTTTTCGTACTGGATATATTTTTCGTAGACAGGATTGATAATATCATCTAAATCATTTCCTTTTGATAATTCATTATAGCATTCTGTCAGTATTCTATATTGCTGTGTTGTCCCCCAAGCGTCTGTGATTAAATGGTGTTCATTGAGGTACCAAATGTATTCTGATTCACTCATTTTGATTAAAAGTGCATCAAACAGACATGTCGAAATATCAAATACGTTTTGACTATGTTTTTTTAAGAAACGTTCTAATGCAATTTCCTTTCCTTCCTTTTTAGAAAAATCTATGACTTCCATTTCGTAAGGAAAATCAGATAGAATTCTTTGCTGTGGTTTGCCATCTTTTTCAAAGAAAATAGTTCGCATCGCATCAGAGGTCTGGAGCATTTTTTGGAATGCTTGCTGAAAATGGGGGATATTTATCTGGCTTGGAATACGAAAACTCAATGCCATATTATACATAGGAGAATCAGGGCTAAGTTTCTGCCCTGTCCACATGAGTAATTGACTTTGAGTCAAATTAAATTTTTTCATTCCTTGTGTTACTTTGAATTTCTCCTAACCTCGCCTTCAGGAAGGGCTTTCATTGAAAAAGATATTATATTAAAATACGATTCATCTAGATTTACTAAAAATCATATTTTAACAAACTAAGCTTTTACTTTTCTGACATAATTAGCCATCGCTTCCACTGTCATGAAATTTTCAATGGTCATTTCCTGTGGAGATACCCTAAAATCATAGGTTTCCTCTATGTATTGTATCAATCTCATCATAGCCATAGATTCTATCAATCCACTGCCTAGCAAGTCGTCTTCTGGAAATATTTCCAAATCCTCCCGACCTCCATGTAATTCGTCGATGATATATTTGATGATTGTTTCTTCCATTTTTAATAGATACTTAGAGATTAATATTTTAAGATATTGAGATGAAATATATGATACTAGAGATCATTACTCCAGTTTTCTTTTATTGCTGAACGACTCACTTTTCCAGAGCCTGTACGAGGAAATGTATCTAGTATTTTAATAGATGCTGGAACAGCATAAGAAGGTAGTTTTTCCTTTAAGAATGATGTCAATTCATCTATAATTACTTCCTTATTTTCTTGCACGATGACAGCTGCATTAATAGTCATGATATCATCATCTCCTTTTATTGCAAAAACAGCAGATTCTACCACTTTTTCATGAGCCACCAAAATAGCTTCCACTGCATCCAATTCTACTCGATATCCTCTTATTTTGATCTGATGATCCTTTCTTCCCATAAAATGTAGCTGTGCATTTTGATCCACTTCTACTAAATCGCC
>JBNMOV010000065.1:0-15560 GCA_051275765.1 Maribacter sp.
ATAGTGCTAATTGTAGTACAGTAGCTGAAGTATCGGAAGTACTCCAAACGAAATTCAATTACAATCGTAGTGTAGAATCTGTCCGCCAATTGTTGCACAATTTAGGTTACAGACGGAGGAAAACGGGTACGTTTCCTGGCAAAATTGGTGATCTTGATAAATGGCAGGCTAAGCAGGACGTATTTGAAACGAAGCTCCATGAATTAATACAAAAATCTGAAAATGAGGGAATTGATATGGTTTTTGGCGATGCTGCACATTTTGTTTATGGAAAATTTAACAATTTTTCATGGGGCAAAAAAGTTCAGTATGCACCAAGTGGACATGGACGCTACCGGATAAATGTCTATGGTACATATGATGTGGTCACCAATCAAGTGTATTACATGTATAACGAAGGTTATATCAATGCGGAATTCATGGTTGAATATCTGCAATTCCTTCGGAATGAAATATATGGAGAGAGGAATAGACCACTGCATTTCATCCTTGACAATGCACGGTATCAGCATTGTAAACTTGTTAAGGAAACTGCTGAGAAACTTAATATAGTACTGGAGTTTCTTCCAGGATATTCTCCCAACCTTAATCTGATTGAAAGGCTTTGGAAGTACATGAAAAAAATACTTGGAAAAGAACGTCCTGATGGTAAAAAATCTTTTTTCAAAGCTGTTCTTTCATTATTGGAAACATTAGATAATGAAGAACACCAGAATAAATTATGGACATTATTAAATCCCATTTTTCAACGATTTGAAAAATCACAAATCTTGGGTTGCTAAACTATAAAATGATATTAGCTACTAATAAAAAGCAGTAACCTGTTATACAAAAGGAGTTGCTAAGTAATTCCTTTTGTATAAATACTTATAGTTTATCACATTTTAGTAAGGAGAAAACCTTGTATTTTTGTTTTGTTTTGAAAAAGAAGCCTTGCCATACATGTATGGCAAGGCTTTATAATAACTATGAAGAAAAAGATCTAGATTCTGTTTTTATATTGGCACTTTTACCTTACCATTAGTTTACCATAATATTGCTCCCCATTACCTAGGACTATCTTATAAAAATACATTCCATCTGACAAGTTATGTTTCTCTACCCAAATATGACCAGACATGAAGAAACCATTTCTTACCAATTTACAATCCGCACTATACATACTAAATGTAGCAGATTGATCCATATACTCCTCTGGTAATGTAATCAATGTTTTGTCTGTAATAGGATTTGGCTGAATCAATACATCTCCTTTTAAATTCAGTATATGTTCTTCTTCTATTGGGTTTTCAAATACCACCATGAAGTCTGCACCTATAGTATGATGTGTTTGATTAGTGATAATGGCTTCATTAAAATCAAAATAGATATGTGCTTTATTCTCTATCCTCGAATTAATGGCTAAATCTGGCACTTGGTCTATTGTAAATTTGATAAAACCGCTAGAATTCGGCTCATCTATAATAAGTGGCAATAAGTCTATATCTTTAAAATGAAATTTGAGGACATGCTTTCCATTTATCTCGTCTATTTCCACTTCGCAAGGATGACTAGTTACTCCTAACTTGAAAGTAGTAATATCCAACAATGCGGATATCGGATCTTCCAATAACACATTATATGCTGTATCTGTTCCTGTATTTTGGAATCTGATAAAATATTCTAATGTTGTATTTGCTTCTATATAATGATCTTCAGCATAGCCTCCAGGTTCTGCTTGCTTATCATTGGGATCGTAGCTATCCACATTTTCCATACAACTAATATCCTCAAACAGATTGCTATCATCCATTGGATACCAATTCATATAACTGCTATCAAAGAAACCACCACAACCTGGTACGATGACGCTTGGTGCGGAATTTCCGGGAAAGTCCAACTCTTGTTCAGCAGCCAATCTATACACACCACCAGTAGCTGGCATATCAATAGGATGTGTTTGTCCTGGTAATAAATCAAACGTACCTGTCATCAGTACCATTTCATCTTCTATAATATGAAATAACCTAGGAGATTGCATAGGGGCAGCACCTACATTCTTGATTTCGAAATGAATGGTATTATCATCCATACATTCTCCAGTCACCCTTACTTCTGCTCCTGTCCAGTTGAGTGCATCTTCACAGACTGCATCTGGATAAATATGTGCTGTACTACAATGAATATCTCCCAATATCACACTACAAGGCGTGAATATTGAAATCAAAAAACTGCCACATTCATTATAAGCTACATTTCCTATATCGAAGGTCAAAAGATTACCTTCCTGAGCAGTTATTGGAATACTTGCACCAGTTACTTGTAGTTGAGAATCAATCTCTACTTCTATATAAACGCCATCAGTTCCTTGTGTCCCTAAATTACAATATTGTACCGTATAATGTCTTTCGTAGCATCGACGAAGAGAACCTGTATTAATGTCTACACTCATCACAGGACAATCGAATAATGGTTGTGCTGGTGTATGTCTTTCTGCTGAAAGAAAGAAATCATCAAAACTAACTGTAGTCGCAGGGCATTCTACCCAAACATCTGAAGGAGGCACTGCCCTTACTTCATAAGTTCCAATACCTACTGAAATCGAATAATGACCATTCTCATCAGCCATTCTATAATATACTTCGCCATCTCCTTTTATCTCCACCATCCAATCAGACAAATGACTCTCTGTACTACTATAAGTACAGTTATTATCATCATCCTTAAATACATTTCCATATATTTCATTGGTATAAGCCAAACCATTCTCATCTACTCTAAGTAATAATGGTATATGGTTATCTGATTGGATAAAACCTGCCACCATATAACCTCCATCTCTTGTAGCGATGAAGTCATTTGCCAGTTCCATTTCTGGAGAAATATCTGCATACTCTCCTACCCAAAGTTCTGTTTCCATATCGCTATCGAGATGGACGAGCTGGATATAATAACGGTCAAAATTTTCCTCAGAGCGGAAACAATAAGTAAAAGTACCATCATCCATTCGTAATGTCTTGATGTACTGTTCTGGTTCTATTAAGCGATTGAAATCTTTTTGTTCAATGATACTTCCTAAAGCATCTACCTCCCTCATTCTTAGATGGGAAGTCGTCACTTCTGAATAATCAGCATTGAATCTTGTATATTTAGAAATAAGGTAAAAATGTCCATCTAAACCAGCTATCACTTCATAGCCAGTTTCCTCTTCCATTGGATTAGGTACATATAATCTCATGTCTATACCTACCCCATATTCAGGATCATATATTCCTACAAAAAGTTCATTATCTAGCGTTTTTCCAGTAGTCAGTATATTTCCATTAGAATCAAATGCAACACCTGATGACTCACTTACAAAATTACCAGTAGTATGCCAGATAATATTTCCATCGACATCTAGTTTGGCAAAAATGGGTGCTTGTCCTATGGCTGTACGTAATACACCATATATTAAGAGATTTCCTTTATCATCTATCAATAATTCTTTGGCTATTTCTTGCGTGCCTTGAGATGGCAACACCTTTTCCCATTCTATTTCCAAATCTCCATTAAACCTGATAACGACCAGATCTTTTGTTGAATTTTTACGACTTCCTAAAAGAACTAATCCACCATCGTCTGTGAGGGATAATTTACTAATTTCAAATAATCTCAGATCATAGTCTAACTTAGCAGAGGCAACATCGCCATTCTTGCTTATTTCAGCAAGGAAGAGATCATTATTGACAAAAGAAGTAGGAAAACTTCCTGCTATAATATAATTACCATTAGGAACTTGGATCACTACCTCTGCCTTAGCAGAAGGATACTGATCATAAAACGTATACCAGCCTTGTGCATCCAAGGAGTTGAATCCAAATAAAAGCAAAAAAATGTAAATTAATTTTTTCATAGGCTATTGTTTAATGTAGTTCTCTTGGGATTGTAGAAAGTAATAAAATTACTTTCTCCCTAACATGTAACAAAACGATCCTTGTGTTTGATCTGTTTGGATTAAAGACCACTTCGTTTGTGAAAAAAGTTGGGTAAATCAGTAAATCTTAGATTAAAAATACTAAAATTCACTGATTTACTTTCCAACTATTCTCCTTAATGTTTGTTTTTCCTCTGAAATTTTGGATAGCCTATCAAGAATGTTTTCTCTCTCATATTATTCTCCAGCCCACATTTTAAATAGGTGGCACAATATTATTCGTATCTAAAAACAAAGGGTTTTAGGTTATACAGGAAATAGGTAAATTTGGGTTTTTCATTATAAATTCACACGCAAAATAGTGTCATTCTTTATCTGGATAATTTTAAAACATTTTTCAAAATTATCCTAGATTATAAATTGTTATTATGGCCTAGAGTTATTCAACCAATACTATTTGTACCTAAATATCTACATATATAAAGAGAAAACCAATGACAATTTAACAAAATTGTTTACTTTTATCCCTCCCAATACAGAATAACATAATGATAATCAATTAATTGTGTATTTATTTTGTTAAGAAAACTAAGATGAAAAACAGTCTATTATTACAACTTGTCCTTCATTTATCTGATAAACAGGTAAGGGAGATAAAAAAATGGGTGCGTTCTCCCATCTATAATCATAGGGATGATGTAATAGAATTGTTCAATGTTCTATCAAAAATAAGGAAGCAAGGAAAACAAGAAATCGATAAGGAAGCAGCCTTCAAAAAGCTATATCCAAAACAAAAATATGATGATGGAAAGATAAGACTCGTCATGACTTTTTTACAAAAAAACATAGAGCAATATCTCGTACAACAGACTACTGATAATGAGGAGAGTGCAGATATAAAACTGGCGACTATCTATCGTAAGATGAACCTTTCTAGACACTTTGATAGACAAATTAATAAAATCACTAAGGAGCAAGAGAAATCAACTACTCAAAATGCTGTTTTCTATGATAATAATTTCAAGATAGAATGGGAAAAACTCCATTTTGCTACCATGAAACGAAGGCATGGAGATGTACATTTACAGGAGATGGGGGATAATCTCGACATTGCCTATTTCGCCAGAAAACTGGAGCAAGCTTGCTATATCATAGCACACCAAAATATCTATAAAAAAGAATACCAACTGAATTTACTTCCTGAAATCATCAATCATATAGAACGAGAAAAATTGATTGATATTCCTGTAATATCCATCTATTATCATTGTTATCAAGCCTTGAGAAAAGAACCTCAATCTGGCTGGTTTGAGTTGTTTAGATTAGAACTAGAAAAGCATAAAAATCTATTTACGCCAGATGAATTGCATCCGCTGTATTTGCTTGCACTCAATTTTTGTATTAGACAATATAATGCAGGAAATACTGCCTATTTAGAAGAGGAATTCAACTTATACAAAGAGTGTTTAGAAGGAGGTTATTTGAATAAGGATGGTTACCTTTCTAGGTTCACTTATCGTAATTTCATGACCGTGTGTATCGCAGCAGATAAATTGGATTATGCCGCTATATTCATCGAAGAATTCATCTCTAAGTTAGAACCAGAATACCAAGAAAGTGCTTACAGTTTCAATATGGCTAGGCTTGCCTATTATCAGAAACGATATAAGGATGCTCTTTTATTGTTACAAAAAGTAGAATTTGAAGAGTTTTATATACAGATTTCAGCTAAGATCATTATGTTGAAAATATTTTTTGAAACAGATGAATGGGATGTTTTTTCTACTTTCATAGAAAATATGAAAACGCAGATATATAGAAAAAAAGACATTGGTTACCACAAGGAAAATTACTTAAATTTCTTGAAATATGCAAGAAAACTTCAAGAACTAGTAAGTATGTCCAAAGTACAAAAAAACAAAATGCTGGAAGAAATTGAAATTGAAAAAAGAATAGCAGAGCGAGCTTGGCTGAAGGAGCAGATTGGCAAGAAATAGCTACTTGAGTATTAGTAAAACGAATTCAATAACCTGAGCCATTATGCTTGTTCTTTTTCCTTCTAAAAAACATAAAAAATAGTTCCGTAGCTATGGCTATGCAACTATTTTTTGAATTCTTTAGAAGAAAAAATTACTACCCATTCTGGCTCAATTTATTAAATACCTTTCACTTAGCAAGGGATTAACTTCAATACCAAAGGCGAAAAGTTGGAGTATTTTACGAATACTTCTTATCATTACAGCTATAAAACAATGCCTACCCATCTTATTCAATTAATGGCATCTTATATCTCTAGATTTTTATGAAACTTTTTAGTTTCCCTAAAAACAACTAACAAAACATACAACATGAATTACACTGTAGGAGCCGCCAAAACAGATATTACTTATTTTAGGAAAAACTTAGGAATGCATGGTTATGGAAGACCATTCCATAAGATGAAAAATATAGAAACGCAGTTATATTCCAGAGCAGTTATCATAGAAACGGAGGGAAATAAAATTGCTTTTGTAAATGTAGAATTAGGAATGTGTTCTGTCTATCTTAAAAATGGTGTTATTGAGATGTTGCAAGAGGAATATCCCTTACTTGGTTTTCATGATAGTAATGTGATGATAACTGCACAACATACACATAGTGCAGGTGGTGGTTTTGGACAGCATTATTTTTATAATGTACCCATACCTGGTTTTAAGCGAGATGTTTATGAACATTATAGAGATGGTATTGTGCAATCCATCGTGTTGGCGAATGCTTATAAAAAAACAGCTCAATTAAAATTTGGTGTAGAGGAATTTAATGAAAAAGAAGAAGTCGCTTTTAATCGTTCCTTGGATGCTTATAATGAAAACCCAGAAGTCAAAAAGGAACTCAAAAAAGAAGAGTGGCATTTAGCAGCAGATAGAGAAATGAAATTGCTCAATTTTGAAGATAAAGAAGGGAAAATAATTTGTTCTATTAATTGGTTTGGTACACATTGTACGAGTATTTCTAATGATAAATATAATATCTGTGCAGATAATAAAGGCTATGCTGCATTGGATTTAGAGGATTATTTTTATCAAAAATATAAGACTAAAACGATTTGCATTTTTGCACAGGATGCTTGTGGAGATATTTCTCCTAATTTTATTTTTGATAAAAGAAAACAATGGACGAGAGGTAAATTTAAAAACGATTATGATAGTGCTAAATATACTGGAAGTCTGCAAGCCAAAAAAGCAGAAAATATTACTGAAAAAATCATTAAAAATAAATCATTAAAAAATAGAATTAATTCTATTCAGACTTATGTAGAATTTTCAGAAATTCATTGTGATCCTATTTTTACGAATGGAATAAAAAACTGTAGAACTTCGCAACCTTGTCTTGGTGTTTCTTTTTTAGAAGGAACAGTAGAAGGTCCAGGAATGCTCAAACCGTTTGGTGCAGTCATGAAAAGAGCATTGAGTATTCATAGAAAAAATGAATTAAAATGGGCAGAAGAGCGCTCTAAAGAATATGCAGATTATATCCATTTAAAATATAGTACACAATCGCCAAAACATGTCGTAGTCGAAGCTATAGAAGGTAAGATGGGTTGGTTTGATCAAGGTTCTCAAATACCTGTACCTGGAGTCGTAGAAAAAACACTTCACTACATCAGAAATGCAGAAAAACAAGGAAAATCAAAACATAAACCTTGGATCATTTCAAAGCTTCCGCTTCAGATATTTATTCTTGGAGAGCTGGCGATCATTGGCATTCCTACAGAAATTACGACTATTGCTGCACAGCGATTAAGAAAATCTATACTAGATGATTTGGAAAGTGATGGTATAAAAAAAATCATCCTTTCTCCTTATGCCAATGCTTATGCTGGCTATGTAACCACGCCAGAAGAATATCTTTTACAACGTTATGAAGGAGGACATACGCTCTATGGAAAATGGACGCTTCCTGCTATGCAAACGGCATATAAAACATTGATAAATAAATTAAAAAAAGGCGAAAAAGATGATAGTCGTCCTTTTATTTTTTCTGATGATATGTTGTGGGAATATAAGAAGTGATGATTTATCTATATTCAAGAATAACACAACCATTTTCTGGTATTTTATCATTGATTAAAACATTGATTGTGTCGCCTAGATTATAATTAGAATTATACGCTCTTGTATAATCTTTCTTATACAGCTGCCCTCCATATTTGTAATCTACCCAATAATAATTTTTGTCTCTTTTATGGTATCCTTTTTTTACTACAACCCCTTGGATAAGCGTATTATAACCTCCAGCCTCTATAAAAGCTTTTCGATCTTGGATGCAAGTATAAATTAGCGTCGAAAAAAATAAGAACAAGCCAAGAAATCGTATAATCTGATTTATTTTAGGTTTTTTTGTTCCTTCTTTCTAACTTTCTCCCAATCTTTAATTTTAATTATTTTCATCTTACTAAAGTCACATCCCCAGAAATACGCCTCCTTCTTCCATTGATATACAAAGCTTCTAGCGTATAAATATATACACCAACTGGTGCATTTATTCCATTAATATTTCCGTTCCATCCTCTGCCTAATGTATTGGGTTGGAAATTATTTGATTGATATACTTCTTCTCCCCATCTATTAAAAACATGAAAAGAAATAATGGACTGGATCGCATTCGATTTAGCATAAATACTTAGTAGATCATTATTTCCATCGTCATTGGGAGAGAAAGCATTAGGTACGAAAATATAATCTTCTTCCCGCACTCTTATTTTAGCAATTCCTTCTACTGTGCAGTCATTTGTTTTTTCAATAATATTTATATAAAATTCTGTATAATTTAATGGTTGATAATTAAATGATGGACAAGTATCACATTCTATTGCGTCCGTACTCGTCCAGAAAAAATCGAAGCTATCTATAGAATTAGTTAAAAAAGAAATATCAACACTTTCTCCCAGTTCCAAAACAGTATCCTGAGGAATAATATCAATATACAAAGAATCTGGAGCGTCCACTTCTACTGTATAAGCATGTGTACAACCTAGACCATCATTGAAATAAATAATCTTATCCCCTCTCGTCTGATTAGAAATGATCACAGGAAAAGTATCTACAGAAATAAAAGAACCGCCATCAATCAACGTCCAACCATAAGGCAATACGCCTCCTGTTATCCCTTCTATCACAATGCTTCCATCTCTTCCATCAAAACAGGTAGCTGCTATATTATCCAATTCTAATTCTAATGGTTCCGGTTCAGTCAATATTATTTCAAATGAATCTTGGCATCCTGTAACATCTGTTGAAGTGATGGTGTACATACCTGCTACTAAATTTTCTAGATTTTCTTCCATAGCTCCATTCGACCATTCAAAATTCAAAGGAGGCGTGCCACCACTTAACATTACATTTATTGAACCATCAGTCCCTCCAGCACAGCTTACGCCGTAGCCGTTATAATCACTTTGAATATGATCAATCAAAATAGATAGAGGTTCTAATACATCGAATACGACTATTTCTTCGCAGCCCAAAGCATCCGTTACAGATACGGTATATACTCCAGCTTCTAAATCATACAAAATCGTATCGGAGGAACCATTTACCCATGATATATTATAGGGCATACTACCTCCTAAAATGCCTATATCCAAAATTCCATCCGTAAAACCATTGCAACTTACATCACTAGATATACCATCCTTAAATGCAGAAAGTGCATTTCTATTATCAATTATAATCTTTATAATAATGCTCCCACAATCTAAGGAAGCATCCTCTATAACAACATTATATACTCCTGCAGATAAGTTTTCAGCAAAAAGTCCATTCTGAGGTGGGGCTGTTTGCCATGTCAAAATAGGGTTGACAAACGAATTACCTAAGGTAATGGTGGCAGAACCGTCACTCATTCCTAAGCAACTAGGTTCTTCTTGTGTATAGGTATAATCTATATCCACATTATTCACATTCAAAGAAAAAGTATAAGTATTACTTCCTCTAATATCACAAGCATCATCCTGCACAGTAACCGTAAAGAAATTCACGCCTAAATCATCAACGGAAGGGGTCCAACAAAATTGAGCATAGGGAGCAGTTGTAGCATTATTATTAACTGCAAAAACAGCATCTTCTATTCCTTCATTCCAAGAAATTTCGAGGATATGCCCGTCTTGATCAAATGACTGAATCAAGAAGCAAGCTTCTATACCAAAACATAAATCTATTTCAAAATCACCCGTCGTGCCAATAGCGGATGCCGTTCCATTGATTCCAGATAAAACAGGTAATATATTTTCATCAACGGTATTTGTCCCACAATTCAATACAGTAAATTGAATATCTCTTGTAATCTCCCCTATTTTCACTCCATTTCTAAATTCTTCCACTTTCACACAAATAATTCCCACTTGTAATGCCGTAGGCACGAAAGAAACAGCTCCTGTCAAAGCATCAATAGATAAATCAGTTGCTTCCAACGGGTTCGTTCCTGAAAAAGGAGGCACATAAGCTACGCCACTATTATAAGCCTCATAACAACTGACTAAACTGAATACCAAATTATCACCATCAGTATCTGTTACACCATGATTATAATTTACTTCTTGTCCCACACAAGAAAAGGGGGTTGGATTATTATTAAAAATCGGAGATGAATTACAAGTAACATCTTGGGTATTAATCACACAACCTATATAAAACTCTTCAGTATTAGGATCAACTAAAGTAGATATAGCAGCATTTCTACAACAATCCGTAAAGCTGAAAATTACCTCTGGACAATTATTCGGTAAGTCCACAATTTCTTCATAAATAAATTGTTGGACACCATAAGTTCCTTCTTCAGAATCACAAAGATCTACTTCTTGATCACATAATGGGGTTATGATAATCGGATAACCTATTTTGAGGAAAATGGAATTAGAATAAGTAAAGTCACAACCTGGTGCCACAGCGACTAAAGGCAGGGAGGGATTAAAGCTATTCCCACTATTACAATCTCTATAAACAGTTAATTGTATCAGATACTGATTTCCTCCTAAACATTCATAAGTAATATCGCCTCCCATAAAATGAGACGCATTGACTAAAGGAATAAACCCTAGTAATAAAAACAAATATAGTACCCACCTTAATCCCTCTTTCATTTCTTATATTTTCTCATGGTCCAAATTAAAATAGCTTATTACTCTCGTAAAATTAACACCATTCAGTAACTTACTTTGTATAATAACAAACAAATCAGACGCTTCGTCCCTTTCCTTCGCAAAATTAAGGAACAAATCAAACTTGCAAAATCCATAGACAATCGTTATTTTTGCAGAGTTAGCGAAAATTCGCTAACTATTTCATGTATTTTGTTGTTATCAATAGAATATGTGGGAATAAGGGAGAACAAGGTACTTAATATAACGTATACCAAATGACAAGGTTATTATTTTCCTAATCCCTAAGAATACTTTAATCAAAATACCATAATATGGAAAGGTCTACTTTAGAGACTCTACCAAAAACTTTATCCAACAAAAAGATGAGTAGAAGAATTAAAAAAGTTGCCGTCTTGGGTTCAGGGGTAATGGGAGCAGGAATTGCTGCCCATTTTGCCAATATTGGCTTGGATGTCCTTATGTTAGACATCATACCGTTCAACCTTTCAGACGAAGAAAAGAAAGACCCTGTTAAACGAAATAGCATCGTAAACGGGGCAATGAAAGCTTTATTGAAATCAAAGCCAGCAGCATTGTACCAAAAAGGATTCGCCAAGCGAATCCAAGTAGGTAACTTTGATGATGACATGGAAAAGATAGCTGATGTAGATTGGGTTATCGAAGTAGTCATCGAAAGATTGGACATCAAGCAGCAGGTTTTTGCTAATGTAGAAAAACACAGAAAAGCAGGTGCTTTGGTGACTTCCAATACATCTAGTATTCCGATTCACTTGATGACAGAAGGTAGAAGCGATGATTTCAAGAAGAATTTCTGTGGAACTCATTTCTTCAATCCTCCTCGTTACCTCAAATTATTTGAAGTAATTCCTACACCAGATACGGATAAGGAAGTGGTTGATTTCTTAATGAATTATGGAGATGTTTACTTAGGTAAGCGTACTGTACTTTGTAAAGATACACCAGCATTTATCGCTAATCGTGTAGGTGTTTATGCTATGGCTAAGATTTTCCAACTCACTACTGAATTGGATATGACCATAGAAGAAGTAGATAAAGTAACTGGAACGCCTATGGGTCGCCCAAGAACGGGTGTTTTCCGTTTAGGTGATTTGGTAGGTCATGATACTTCAGGAAAAGTAATCGAAACGATTCGTACTCGTTGTGAAAATGATGAGCAAGTAGGAGCGTTCGAAATTCCTAAATACATCGACTTCTTATTAGAAAACAAGTTCTTTGGCGATAAGTCAGGACAAGGTTTCTACAAAAAGACCAAGGAGAAAGATGATAAAGGCAGAAAAATAATTCTAGCATTAGATCTAGAAAAATTAGAATACAGACCTAAGCAAAAAGTTAACATTCCTTCTTTAGAAGCTGTAAAGCAAATAGATGGTTTGGCTGGACGTATCCGTACGTTCTTCAAGCATGATGATAAGGCTGCTCAACTAGTACAAAAGTCACTAGGTGGTCTTTTTGCTTATGTTTCTAACAGAATTCCAGAAATTTCTGACAATCTATTCTCTATCGATGATGCACTTCGTGCAGGTTTCGCATGGGATGTAGGTCCATTCCAATACTGGGATATGATCGGTGCTAAAGCAGGAATTGCTGCAGCAGAAAAAGAAGGAGAAGTTGTAGCTCAATGGGTACATGATATGGTAGCTGCTGGAAATGATACTTTTTACAAATTAGAAAAAGGGGTCAATCACTACTACTGTAAAGAAGCGAAAGCATATTTACCCGTACCTGGTGCTGATCAGTTTATCATTTTGGATAATTTACGTGCTACCAAAAAGTTAGTTTACGAAAATCCAGAAGCTGTAGCTCACGATATCGGAAATGGTGTACTTTGCTTAGAATTCCGTTCTAAGATGAATTCTATCGGAGAAGGCGTATTGAGAGGCATCAATGATGTGATCGATCTAGCTGAAAAAGATGGATGGAAAGGAATTGTTATTGGTAATAATGCAGAACAATTTTCTGTAGGTGCTAATCTAATGATGATCGCTATGATGGCTTATCAACAAGAGTTCGATGAATTGAACTTCGCTGTGAATACTTTCCAACAAACGACCATGAGATGTCGTTACTCCAGTATTCCTGTAGTAGCTGCTACTCAAGGTTATGTATTTGGTGGAGGTTGTGAAGTTATGATGCATTGTGATGCTGCTGTTTGTGCAACTGAATCTTACATTGGTTTAGTAGAAGTAGGCGTAGGTCTGATTCCTGGTGGTGGAGGAACCAAAGAGTTCGCCCTTCGTGCTTCAGATGGATTCGTAGTAGGCGATGTACAGATTCCTACATTAATAGAAAAATTCAAAACCATCGCTATGGCATCTGTTGCTACTTCAGCACATGAAGCATATGGTCTTGGATATTTGACAGATAAGGATAGTGTAAGTGTCAATACTGCTAGAAACATTGGCGAAGCCAAAAAGAAAGTATTATCTCTAGCAGGTAACTATTCTCAGCCTGGTGTCAGAAAAAATATCGACGTACTTGGACGTACTGGATTAGGAGCATTATATGCTGCTTCTCATTCCTTAAAATTAGGAAAGTATGCATCTGAGCATGATATCAAAATAGCTAATAAGGTAGCTTTTGTACTTTGTGGTGGTGACCTTACTGGTCCTCAACAAGTATCTGAGCAATACTTACTAGACATCGAACGTGAAGCATTCTTAAGTCTTTGTGGCGAACAAAAAACGCTAGAACGTATCCAGCATATGTTACAGACGAATAAGCCACTTCGTAACTAGATGTTAGATACTAGATATTAGATTAAAAAAACCAGGAAATTTTCTACGAAAATCAATGGAGAATTTAAGGTCTAAAATCTATTGCGTTTTACGCAACTTAAATACCCTAAAATGCACAATTTTAAAGATTTAAAGGTTTGGCAAAAAGCAAGAATCTTAGTTACGAATATCTATAGTCTTACAAAAGCATTTCCAAAAGAAGAAATGTTTGGATTAACTAACCAAATGAGGCGAGCAGCCGTTTCTATTCCATCTAATATCGCAGAAGGCTGTGGTAGAGGAACGAATAGACAATTAGCTCAATACTTAGATATTGCACAAGGTTCTAGTACTGAATTAGAAACACAGACAATTTTAGCTTTTGATTTAGGATTCATTTCTGAAAATCAAAAAGAAGAACATTGTCAGAAAATTAATGAAGTACAAAAAATGATTCGAGGTTTCAAAAGAACATTGAACGTTTAATTTTTGTCTAATATCTATTTGATAGATATTAGAACTTAGATTTTAGATTTTAGACTTATTATGTTTAATATTTAGAGTTTAATTTTAAATACCTTAAAATCCACAATTTTAAAGATTTAAAGATTTGACAAAAAATAAAAGTCTTGGTTAAGTGCTAACTATTTCTTACAAAAATACTTCCAAAGGAAGTAGTTTTTTGTCTAAAATCTAAAATCTAAATACTAAAATCTAATTACAATGCGAGAAGCATATATAGTAAAAGCATATAGATCTGCGGTAGGAAGAGCCAAGAAAGGCGGATTCCGTTTTTACCGTTCAGACGATTTGGCGGTAGATGTAGTCAAGCATTTGGCGGCATCAATGCCAGAATTAGACCCAACGAGGGTAGATGACATGATTGTAGGTTGTGCTAATCCAGAAGGAGAGCAAGGTTTACAAATTGGTCGTCAAATATCTATGCGTGCATTGGGTAAGGAAGTTCCAGGATTCACAATTAATCGTTATTGTGCATCAGGATTAGAATCTATTTCTATTGCTGTGGCAAAGATACAAGCTGGAATGGCTGAATGTATCATCGCTGGAGGAACGGAAAATATGAGTATGATTCCAATGACGGGTTACAAATTAGCTCCATCTTATGCAGTATCATCCACTACACCTAATTATGTAGTAGGAATGGGATTAACAGCAGAAGCCGTAGCTAATAAGTATGATGTCTCTCGTGAGCAGCAAGATCAGTTTTCTGTAGAATCTCATATAAAGGCAGCAGCAGCTATCGACGCAGGCAAATTCGATGATGAAATCGTACCTGTGAAAGTGAAGCAAGTCTATGTAGAAAATGATAAGCGTACAGAAAAGGAATGGACTGTAGCAATGGATGAAGGCGTTCGTAGAGGAACATCTATGGCAACATTAGGTCGTTTGCGTCCAGTATTTGCTCAAGGTGGTTCTGTAACTGCGGGTAATTCTTCCCAAATGTCAGATGGAGCAGCATTCGTATGTGTGATGAGTGGCGAAATGGTGAAAGAACTAGGTTTGAAGCCTATCGCTCGTATGGTCACTTGTGTTTCTGCAGGTGTAGATCCATTATACATGGGAATCGGACCATGTGCAGCTATTCCTAAAGCATTGAAAATTGCAGGATTGAAGTTGAATGATATCGATCAGATAGAATTAAACGAAGCATTTGCTGCACAATCATTAGCTGTTATCAAGACAGCAGGATTAGATCCAACAAAAGTCAATGTAAACGGTGGAGCAATAGCATTAGGTCATCCTCTAGGATGTACTGGAGCTAAATTAT
>JBNMOV010000066.1:0-15549 GCA_051275765.1 Maribacter sp.
GTGTATTAAGTACACTGTAAAGTAAGTTGTTTAATATTTTGATGAGATTATTTTGGAATATGACGAGGCATTTTTTGACATCGTAGCCTTAGCTACGGTGGAGAAAAATAACGATGTCCAAATTTCAAAAGAAGCCATCAAAAGTTAAGATTACTTACTTTACAGTGTATTAAGCTGCCGTAATTATTAGTTTTTGTTAGGCACAAAAAATGGAGTTACGCCGTAGCGTAATGAGTATTTTTGGAACGACACAGAAGCTGATAATTACAAATCTTGGGCGTATCGAAATGTATGAGTTAGTACACTAGATATCCATATCTCCATGACGGACATTTATGAAAACGCTTCAGATATATAAGATCCAAATTTTAAAATGAATTTTCAATAGCATATCATGAAAAAAGTATTCAAGTATTTAGGAATAGCTCTTTTGGGCTTAGTTGTCATTGCATTGGTTCTAGGATTGGTATATCGCAAAAAACTGATACGTGTCAATCAAGTGAATCATCTTTTCGATGCAGATCAGATTACGCATAATTTCATGAATATGGCAGATGTCATTCCTATGAATGAAATCAAAAAAGCTGGCGAACCTCATGTGTTTGCACAAGGAAATGCGATAGAACTACCTAAGGAATTTGACTATTTTGGTACGCAAAAAAATACAGAGGAACTGCTGCAATACATCAATAATTCTGGCTTTGTAATCTTACATAATGACAGTATCGTTTACGAACATTATCGACTAGGACATACGCCAGAAACCAAACATATTTCTTGGTCTGTATCGAAGTCTTTTGTATCTGCATTATTTGGAATAGCTGTAGACGAAGGGCATATCAAAAGCTTAGAAGAAACGGTAACAGACTATGTTCCAGAGCTTAAAGGCAGTGGTTACGATGGCGTGAGAATCAAGGATATATTACAAATGTCATCTGGTGTAATGTTCGATGAAGATTATGCAGATTTTAATTCTGATATCAATAGAATGGGAAGGGCGATTGCTTTTGGTACGTCGATGGATGACTTTGCAGCTTCTCTTGGTCCAGATCGCAAACCTGGTACTTACAATCATTATGTGAGTATAGATACGCACGTTTTAGGCATGGTGCTTCGCAAGGCAACAGGCAGAGCTATGCACGAATTATTGGAGGAAAAAATATGGTCGAGACTAGGTATGGAATCTAATTCTTATTGGATTGCTGATGATTATGGAGTGAGTTTCGTTTTAGGTGGATTGAATGCGACTTTGAGGGATTACATGAGATTTGGACGTTTATATCTTCATAATGGAAATTGGAATGGTGAACAAATTGTACCTAAAGAATGGGTAAAATCTTCCATCACGCCAGACGCTCCACATTTGATGCCAGGCGAAAATGCTAATTCTACGAATAATCTAGGCTATGGCTACCAATGGTGGTTGCCTTCAAAACCAGATGGCGATTTCCTAGCTGTTGGTATTCACAATCAATCTATTTATGTGAATCAAAAGAAAAATTTAGTTATTGCCATCAATTCTTCCAATGCTCATTTCAATGATCCAGGCGATGATTCTAAAATGATGTTTATTCAGTTGTTTCAGGAGATTGCTAAAGGTTTGCCAGATGTGGGGAGTGAGGAAGTGGTTGAGGTTTTGGAGGAAGGATAAAAAATCCACTTTACTTTATGGAATATTACATCTTTTGCATCTATATAATAGACAAGATTACAAAAGATGAAAGAAAAATATAAAAGTAGTTTGGCTAGGCTATATCATTGGGATTATAATAGGGAAGCGGCTTATTTCATTCATTTTTTTGGTAAGTACTCCGCCCCGATGCTTGCATCGGAAAAGTAATTTCCGAGTAGAGTTTTTGAGAGCGTGATACTTCGGGCTGCTTCATTTCAATTTGCTTCTAAATAAAACCACAGCATTCTTGCAAGAATGCTGTGGTTTTTAGCTATAAGCTAACACTAACCCAATAGAATAGCTCTTCTCAAATACTCTACTTTACCTCATGAAATTCAAACTCCGCATTTGCTGGATCAAGCTTCACCGTCTTTTCATTCTCCGCCAGGATATAATATTCCATCCCTGGTTTTAATTCTATTTCTATTCCATAAAAATCATCGTTAGGTTGGAAATCTTTATGATCGCCATCGTCATTCATGGGCTTTTTATTGAAGTAGCCTTTTTTATCATAGCGATAGGCGATATATACGCTAGTGGCATTTTCTACTTTACTAGTCACGACGATTTTATCCGTTCCTTTTTGGTGGCGTGTGCCAGATATTTTAGGTTGTTCTTTTTGGAATAATGGATGTGCTTTTAAGAAAGCTGCTCTTCCTTCCATGAGTTCTTCGATTCCTATTATTTGGCTCTTGCCAGCCTTGGCTGATACTTTTAGATTATCCTTGAAGGAAGTATAAGAATAGAATTTATTCTCATCCTTTTTCAATGCAAAATCTACAATGGTCTGTAGTCTTTGGGCACGTTGTTTATACCAGCCATTATAGAAGTTGTCTTCTAGGATAGTCTGGATATGTGCGATGTATATTTTTCTATATCTAGGAATGGATAGTAATTGACTGATGAGTGGCTTATCCGCATTTTTATAATGTAGAAACGGACTCATTTCAATCATTTTTTTATCATCTAATGGTGGAGTCATTCCATCATATCTAAAACCACCAAAGGCCATATTCAAATCCCAAATTAAAGGAACCCATCTACCAGAATTGTCTTTGGTCATATAGTAATTATGAGCTAATCTACCAGAATAACTATCTAGATTAACCAATACATTATTATATGCCAGCATCCAAAGCGTTTGATCAATATCAAGTTCTTTATTGACTTTACTTACATTATCCTTGAGCGTCTTAGTGAGTTGAATTAAAGCTTTGTAATCACTTCTTTCAGACTTGGATTCGTAAGTAATTTGATAGCAGCTAGAATCTGAACCAATATTTTGCATGGTTGCCTTCATCGTACCTTTTGGACATTTGGAAGGTGGTTTATTGCCATATTCTGGATCGCATTTGATGAGTACTGCATCTTCATCCCCAAAATGGTCTTTTAGGAATTTTTTGCCTACGGATTCTACGCTAGTATATAATCCATAATATTCTCCATCAATATAAACGTGCATGAAATTCGCTTTGGGAACGTGCATGTATTTGGCTGCGATTTCGTAAGAAAGTACTTCTCTGATGAAACTCGGATCACGGAAGCCATTGGCTAATTTCAATCTATCATGTCCACCAGGAAATTTTTGTTCTTCCTTCATGTAATCCGACTTGATATTGAGGGGCAGTTTTTTACCAAACAAATTCCTAGTCGCATTATAAGAACTATTCCCCTTGAAACGAACGCCACAGTTCATATAAACCTTGCCATTCAGTTTTACATCAGCTTCTATGCGTAGTTTTGTTCCCAATTGTTTGAGAGAATCCAATGTTCTGTCCCAGTCTTGGTCCTTAAAGGTAATCCTCAGTTCCTGTATGCGATTGACATCATAGATGTCCTGTGCAGAAAGGGCAGAAAATACTAATAAGCAAGAAAAAAGTAAAAGTATTTGCTTCATTACGAAGTTTTGTTTGTGAGATTAGTAATTGGAAAGACAAGTATAAGACACTCCATACTATTATTACGACTCGTATCGAGTAAATAGTATTAACGGAATGTTATTTCCTTCAAACATGCTCTTAAGTCGCATGTTTAGTCAGTTGTAATAAGGGATTAACGATGGTAAAGATAAGTTATTTCAACCTAACCTTTCACAAAGATTATGCTAGCAAAAAATGTGCTAGAAAAGAATGGACTATAAAGGCCAACATATTGGCTATTCAAAAGAAGCTCCAAAATTCTATAGAAATATACCATATTTATTCAATCATTTTTTAATAACTTCATAACGAAGCAAAATAAATATTCAAGACAATAGACATTATTACGAATTGTTTTGGATACGGTTTTTCAGATAATGGAAAGCCCGTGAAATTAAGGATTAAATCCGCGAATTTATCCGATAAAAATATCCCTTACGATTCTATTCGTAATAATGTCTACTATATCAAGACTATGAAACCGCTAATTTAAATTGAAATCGGTATTAGTCATTTAACTTTTCTATCGCTATGGTGTTAGAAGATTACCTAACTAAAATCGTTATTATGAATCTTCAAGAGAAAGAAATTAAGCAAAAGCTCAAGAACTGGGGTAAAATGATTCGCCAGTATCAAAGGCCAAGCAATGCTAAAGCAGTTATTCAGATTCTGAATAGTTTTTTACCTTTTATTGGAATCTGGATATTGATGTATTTTAGTTTAGGATATTCCTATATTATTACATTCTTATTGGCGGTTATTAATGGATTTTTTCTTGTAAGAATATTTATTATACAGCACGATTGTGGACACCAGTCCTTTTTTAAATCTCGTAAATGGAATAATCTGGTAGGTACAGTTTGTAGCTTTTTCAGTACGATTCCTTTTAAATACTGGGCATCTGTACATAATTTTCATCATGCACACACAGGTCAATTAGAACATAGAGATATAGGAGATATCGACTTTTTGACAGTGAATGAATATAGAGAATTATCTAAGTGGGGACGATTTAAATATCGCCTTTTTAGAAATCCGTTTATACTATTTGGTTTAGTGCCAGTCATTTATTTATCGATTTCTAATCGTTTTCCAACTATCCGTTCGAAAAGTCTGAAAGGGTTTTCTATCAAGAAAATCAATAAGGATAGATTACTACAGTTATTTAATAATTTGGCATTATTGGGTATTTATGTAGGTTTAGGATTTGCTCTAGGCTGGTCACACTTTTTTCTTATTCAGTTGCCTATCGTATTGACCTTTATGATCATAGCATTCTGGTTTTTTTATGTTCAGCACCAACATGAGGAAACTTATATGCATTGGCAGGAAAATTGGGATTATGTAATGGCGGCTATTAAAGGAGCGAGTTATTATAAATTGCCTAAAATTTTTCAATGGCTGACTGGAAACATTGGATTGCATCATATTCATCATTTGAGTGCTGGAATTCCTAATTATAATTTAGTAAAATGTGCCAAAGACAATCCTATTCTACAGCAATTTGTCACTGTGATAACCTTTAAGGAAAGTCTAACTTTGATGTTCCATAAATTATGGGATGAAGAATCTCAGCGAATGATTTCTTTTGGAGAATATAAAAGGATGGAGTTGGTGAGAGTTTAATATTCTTACAAAAGAACATTTGGAATGATTAATTTAATGTATGCTAGGAGGTGAACTCTTAGTGAAACGTATTTAATAAATTGAGCAGAAATGGGTAGTAATTTTTTCTTCTAAAATATTCAGAAAATCGTTGCATAGTCGTAGCTACGGAACTATTTTTTGTGTTTTTTAGAAGAGAACAGGCATAACTGCTCAGGTTATTGAATTCGTTTCACTTAGGGATGGCGAATAAATAAGTGTCTGGAATTGATAAGATATTTTTGTGCTAGGCAAGGCGGTAAAAGTCGCGTTACGCCTTAGCGTAATAAGGTTTTTGCCAACGTAGCATAGTGCAAAAATATGAAGTCAAAACGGACAGTTATTTATTCAACATCCCTTAGCATACGCTTCTTTTTTTAAGAAAAACATTGACATGAAACGATTTCACCCTCTCCATTTAATGATGTTATTTCTAAAGGCAATTGTCTTAAAATATCAATATCTAATTAATACGCAGACAATTCATAACTACTCACAGGGAAAATAGCATCTTCATCTTCTTCGTCATAATCCCTGACTATCGTATATATATTTTCACTAGTCACTTCATCTTTATCCACTCTAGAAAACAGATAAGCATAAGTTCCTATCTTTTTAGGATTCTTAAATAAAACCAATGTCGTAGAATTTTCAGTATCATGATAAATGCTATGTTCTTCATTATTTTCTACTAATTCTAGCGTCCCTTTTACTTCGCTTTCTGCTTCTTTTGGCACACATTCTCCATACTCTTTTTTATTATAAGTTAATGCAGTAGGGAATTTATTTATTCCTTTATCCATTTCAAAACTTACATCAGATTGAAAACAATCTGGAGATATGCAGCCTTTATCGTGCATATCGAAAGAAATATTAAATAGAGTTTTGCCATCCTCTTTTTTTGCTACTTCTCTTTTGTACATTTCTTCTAGGAATGAAGTAGTGGGGTTAGTAGATGCTGTCGTTTTTTCATTCTCAGTAGTTGCTGTATTCGTATCTTCGCTTTCAGTGTTTCCACAAGAAAAAATAAATAAGCTGCTAATAAAAATGAATAGTATTTTTTTTGTCATGACGTTTTGTCGATTCATTTAAATAATGTTCTGTTCTTACACTAGCATTTTCTCTGATATCGTGCCAGAATAAATTATAGTCAACGGTATGTAATATGTGTTTCCGTCTAAAAAAAATCATATTAGTATCCACCCAAAGGTAATTATTATTAACCTGACATTTTACTTTGAATTTCTGTTGACTCAAATTCATGATAAGACCACCTTTTCCTGTAGCTTCATATTGATCTCTCTTCCACGAAACAGGATTCACACAAACATCTCCTCGCAAATATAATGATAACAAATTATTATCATTAGGATAATAATCTTTTTGGTAAGATGACCAAGTCACATAACAATTAATATCTTCTGGATATGCACAAGGTTCGAGGACTTTATATTCTTTTTCGAAAACACTAATTCCTACGATATATGCAGCAACTAATCTATGCTTCGTAAATTTATTATCAAAATATTCCTTTAATAATTTTTTGCAATGCTCAGAGCCTTGACTATGTCCAGCAATAATAATAGGACGACCATCATTATAGTATTCAAGGAAATAATCAAAAGCATTTTTTACATCTTCATAAGCTAGCTTCAATGTTTTTTCTCTTCCTCCCGTTTCATCGAAATAACTATCAATATGAGCCTGTCTATATCTAGGAGCATAAACTCTGCCTATGCGATTAAAAGCGGTAGCTTGTAACCTTAAAGGAAATCTATCTATCTTTCTATTCAGTGATTTATTATTAATATCTGCATTCCAAGTCTTTCCCTTGGTATAGAATGTAGGGTATAAATAAAATACATCGACCTTTTTTAATGAATCAGGTATCCATAATTCATTTTTAGGAATTTTATCTGCTTTATCTTTTCTAAAAGGAAGTGCTGCCCAGTTTTTTTCAAGGCCATAATCTGGAGTGTTTAATAATTCTATAGAATTAAATTCCTTAGGTAAACTGGCACATGAATTAATTAAAATAATTAAAAAATAAAATGGTAAATATTTAAAATATTTATGCTGTTTTTTAATTATTGTATTGTTCATTCTGTTTTATTCGTTTGTATTTTTATTTGGGAAGGTGTGAGGTATTGTGTTTATTCATCATATAATTATCTACTCTTATTTTGGCATTTTCTCTGATGTCATACCAGAATAAATTATAATCTATCGTATGTAATATATTTTTTCTTTTAAAGAAAGTCATATTGGTATCTACCCAAAGATAATTACTTTTAACCTGGCATTTTACCTTGAATTTTTTCTTATTAATATTCAATAAAAAAGCACCTTTCCAGTGGTCGTCAAAGTGTCTCTTATCCAAGAAACAGGATTGATACATACATTGCCTAAAAAGTGTTGAGATAATTTTTTTTTGTTAGGATAATAATCCCAAGTGATATATACTGAGAATTAATTGGTTTTCGGATTGTTAAAAATTCATAGCTTCTGAAAATCAAGCAATTGCTACTAACGTTGGTCTGTAAAGCGAATACCGCTAGGTATAGCAATTGATTATCAGTAGCTTGTTCGCAGGGTTCTAGTAATTCGTAATCTTCAGGAAAAGCAGCAAACCCTACGATATATGCAGCGAATAATTGCTGTTTCATCGCTTCATTATCAAAATATTCTTTCAGTAATTTTCTACAATGATTAGAACCTTGACTATGTGATGCAATGATAATTGGACGACCTTCATTATAATGTTTTAAAAAGTATTCAAAAGCATTTTTTATATCTTCACAAGCGAATGAAAGTGCTTGTTTTCCTATGTCTGTCGTATCGAAATAACTTTCTAAAATAGCTTGTCTATATCTAGTGTACTAACACATAAGTTAAGGGATGTTAAGCTGCCGTAATTATTAGTTTTTGTTAGGCACAAAAAACGGAGTTACGCCGTAGCGTAATGAGTATTTTTGGAACGACAGAGAAGCGGATAAGTACAAATTTTGGGCGTATCGAAATTTATGAGTTAGTCCACTAGTTTGTTAACAAACTAATAATCCATTTTCTCTCAATAAACGCCAGGCTTTAGAACGTATAAATACATCAAAATCTCCTAAATCATTTTTAATATAATCTTCTTTTATTTTTTGATAAATAAAAGGCTGTTCAAAATCTGGTTTTAATTGTGGTAATATATCTTTCAACCAATTTCCTATTGCTTCAGTCACTTGTAAATCCCAAGTATCTTTTTTGTTTTGAAAAGTCAAATTAAGATAGCGAACAGCTTTCTTTTTCTTCTTTTTCTCAAAAGTATCTACAGAAATATGTCCACCTAACCAAATCATTTTGGAATGTGGTTTTAATTTCACTGTTGAATCTTCCTTAACTGCCTCAAAAATAAAATCAAAAGGAATACTCGTTGCTGGAACATCAAAATCAAACCATTCTTGCAAATCAAATTCAAAACAAATGCCATGCATATAATTGAATAATGACTTTTTTAATCCTGCACTAAATAATTCATGTTCTGCACCTGTAGGATCATCATGATATAAATCATTATTAGCAAATTTTCCTAAAGTGGGACCTATTTCCACTACACCAAAAGCAGCAGGATTCAAACCCACTGGACTATGTGCCGTCATCGCAAATTGATGCCAAAAACCAGATTGTAAAACGCCAGTTTCAAATAATTGTCTGACCATTTCTAAGGAATCGACGGTTTCTTGTGCCGTTTGTGTAGGAAAACCATACATGAGATAAGTATGAACCATAATGCCAGAATGCGTGAAATTCTGAGCCACTTGTGCCACTTGTGCCACAGTCACCCCTTTTTTCATCAAGGCAAGCAAACGATCAGAAGCCACTTCCAAACCTCCAGAAACAGCGATGCAGCCAGACGCCTTCAATAATTGACATAAATCCTCTGTAAAACTCTGTTCAAAACGAATGTTTGTCCACCAAGCCACTGTAATTCCTCGCTTGATAATTTCCATCGCCAAATCACGCATCAAAGCAGGAGGTGCAGCTTCATCTACAAAGTGAAAACCATGCTGACCAGTCTGTTCAATAATCGTTTCTATTCTATCACAAAGCTGTGCAGCATTCACAGGTTCATATCGCTTGATATAATCTAGTGTCACATCACAAAAACTACATTTCCCCCAATAACAGCCATGTGCTAAAGTCAATTTATTCCATCTGCCATCACTCCAAAGTCTGTGCATAGGATTCGCTATCTCTATGACAGACAGATATTCATGTAGCTTGAAATCTGCATAATCTGGCGTTCCTACATCTCTTTGTGCAACATCTAATTCCTTAGAACCATTGAAATATTGAACGACTCCGCCTTTGAGGGCAAAGGTTCGTTTTAGATGAAATTCGTCTCGCTTTCCTTGGAAATATTCATATAAATGCCAGAGAGGAGCTTCGCCATCATCCAAAGTGATATAATCAATAAATTCAAATAATCTTTCTTCTCCTAAGGAACGTAATTCTGTATTTGGATAACCGCCACCCATGAGGATTTTAGTATTAGGATAATGCTTTTTTATCCATTGTCCGCAGCGTAAAGCACCATATAAATTTCCTGGAAAAGGTACAGTAATGGCGACGACTTCTGCTTGTACCTTATCCATTTTTTCTTTTAATATTTCAAAAAGAAAATTATCAATGAAAGTAGGTTTTTGCTGTAAAGCATCGTAAAGAAAATCGAAGGAAGTAGCCGTACGAGCTAATCTTTCTGCATATCGACTGAAACCAAAATGTGGATCAATTAATTCAGCAATTAAATCAGAAATATCTTCCAGATATAAAGTCGCTAAATGTCTCGCTTTATCTCTAATCCCCATCGTACCAAACGCCCATTCCATATCATCCAATTCTTTGAAACGACTAGCTTGAGGTAAATAATCCCCTTCACAAATAATGTGTGCGAGTGTAGGATTTTTATCCTGCAAAAATTGAATGACAGGCGTAATCGTCTGTATATAATACTGTTGCAAACCAATAATTCGAGATGAATTATCAGAAGAACGAGCATTTTTAGGAATAGATTGGAATAATCGTTCAAATCCTTCTTTTGAAAATACTTTTAGGATCACTTCTATGCCTAAATCTGCTTGATTAGAAGCAATACCTTTGGTCGCTAAAAAACCTTTAATGTATGCTGTAGCAGGATAAGGCGTATTCAGCTGCGTAAAAGGAGGTGTAAGTAAAAGTGTTTTCAATAGATATTAAGTTGATGTGGGGTAAAGATAGGGAATTAGTTATTGGGTTATTAATTATTGAGTTATTAAGATTTATACTGTTGTTAACGACATGTCAAACTTAAATTTATTTGATTGAAATAACTATGTTAGCAAAATAATATCAACTTAATATTGGTTAATGTATTCTCAAATCAGAAAGTTATGAGAAAGCGATTGTCATTAATTACAATATTGATTCTATCTACGATTTTATATGTTTGGAGTACATCAAATAAAGGAGAGATTCAACAAACGGTAATTTGTTCCAATTCTTCCTTTGATTTGGTAAAAACTATACGTCAATCTGCCAAAAAACTCACTGGCACAAAATACAGTCAATCAAAAAAGACAGATTGCTCTGGAATGTTCCATAAGCTACTAGATAGTTTTAGAGATGAATGTCCTAACATAATTTTACCTACTATAAATGAAGCGAGATCGTCTAGGAATATAGCTAAATGGTATCATGATTATGGTGATCTGAAAATCATTAGAGATCCAAAGGAAAGTGGATTTTTAATAAAGCCAGGCATGGTCATGTTTTATGGCTATGGATCTCAAAAATATAATCGCAAAAAACTGGATATTAATACCCTGATTATAAGAGGAAAAGGTACGAATCATGTTGCGATAGTAACGAGTGTAGAAATGAAAGATGGTGTAGTAGAATCTTATGAGATATTTCATGGTAGAAATTCCAAGTGTCTGGCAGGAGTGACAACATCTAGGAGAATATATCCACATCGACCTAATACACCTGCTTATGGAAATGGTCCAGAACCTTGGTTGGCGATAGCAGAGGTTTTGGTGGAGAAGAAGGATTGAGTTTTTGGCGATGTAGAAATCTTCACATCTTTTACCAAACAGTGGTCTTGTTGCTTATTTTATGATACTGCTAAACGTTTTATCATCTATTCCCGTACCTTTGTCATTATTAATTACTTGAAAGAAAATCGTCAAAAATTATTTCATTTTAATGTTAGGTTCTTTGACAAATGTCGTAAAAAAAGATGTGAGGTGAACAAACACCTCACATGGCGGAGCTTGAAAATCAGGCAATTGCCGTTGCAGTGTGTTTGACCACCTGCAACTTTCCACGACATTTGTCAAAGAACCTAATGTTTTAAGAAGCAATTTTAATCTTAAAATCTCAGCATTTCATTATCTAACAAATGAATAAAGAAATCAAGAAAAAATTATATCAAATCTGCGAAAAGGATATTGATGATAAAATAGCTATGGTAGAACAGAATATAGCTTCTATTATCGACTCTAGAAATAACGAAACTAAGAGTAGTGCAGGAGATAAATTTGAAACAGGTAGAGCGATGATGCAAATGGAGGAAGGGAAAAATAAATCCCAACTTATGCAATTGAAAATTACTAAAAATGAATTATTACAAATAAGAGATAAGGAAAACGCAGAAGACATCAATGCAGGTAGCCTAGTGGAAACGAATAAAGGCATTTTTTATATTTCCATAGGATTAGGTAAAGTGATAATAGATGATGCTACTTATTATTGCATATCTAATACTTCTCCTATCAGCTTGATTTTAAGAGAGAAAAGGGTAGGGGATGAAGTGGTTTTTAATCAGATGAATTATAAGATATTGAGTGTGATATAATTTACACCTCAAAATCCATTCCTCCCACAGTTTTCAATTCCTGATATCTTTCTTCATCAAATTGGAATAATCTGGCAGGTCGATGTGCTACACCTCGCTGTTTTTCATTCAATTGTTTTAGTATTCCTAAAGAAAGAATCTTTTTTCTGAAATTACGCTTATCCAATTCCTTTTCCAAAATTAATTCATAGAGTAATTGTAGTTGAGAAAGTGTGAATTTTTTAGGTAATAATTCAAATCCTATGGGAGCAGTACGGACTTTTTGTTTCAATTGAGCAAAACAAGCTTCTAGTATTTCATTGTGATCAAAACCTAGCTGTGTTGCCATAGCTTCATTCACTGGATGCCAATCTGCACTTTCTGCAAATGAGGCTGCACTCAGTTTATAATTTTTCACATTAACCAAAGCATAATAAGCAATCGTAATTACACGTCCATCTGGATGTCGATCCACCTTACCAAAGGTATAGACTTGCTCCATGTATAAATTACTGATACCCACAGATTGGCTCAATACACGAGAAACAGCTTCCTCTAGACTTTCAGTAGGATAAACTAAATCCCCTGGAATAGCCTGTCTGCCTTTCATCGGTTCTTCGCCACGCTTGATGAGTAGTACTTTGAGTGAATTGGTATCGAATCCAAAAATGACACAATCCACTGAAAATGCCGATTTGAAAAAATCAGTAACCTTTTCCATCTATTAAAAATTCATAAGTTCACGATAAACTAAATGTACGGGTAATCCCATAATATTGGCATAAGAGCCTTCTATGCGATTGATCTTGCAAAGTCCGATCCATTCTTGTATGGCATATGCTCCAGCTTTGTCATAAGGTTGGAAAGTTTCGATATAGAATTCTATTTCCTCATCAGATAACTCTGCCATAAATACTTTAGAAATACCAGAAAAGGAAATTTCCTTTTCTGTATCCTTTATACAAACGCCTGTAATTACCTTGTGGACTCTGCCCGATAGTTGTTTCAAAATTCTAAAAGCATCTTCCTTATCATCGGGTTTGCCATAAATTTTATCGCCTAGAATGACAATACTATCCGCTGCTAATAAAATCTCATCATCTTTAATAAGGTCAATAGATTCATTTGCTTTTTTCCTAGCTAAATATGTTGCTACATCTTCTACTGGCAAATCTACAGGATAACTCTCTATCACAGGAACGGTTTTGACTTCGAAGTCAAAACCTGCCTCTTTTAATAACTGGCTTCTTCTTGGAGATTTGGATGCCAGTATTATTTTTCTTTCTAACATCGCATAAAGATAGTGTGATATGTACGAAAACTTAACCTTCTTACTTAAAATTTAATCTATTCAAAATAAAGGAAGTATGATAAATGTTAGATAATGTGCACATGCAAAACCGTATCACCCAGAAAATGCTACTTGCTTTACATCAAAGTTCTTTAAAATGATTTAGGAATCAATGGCTTACAATCATTTTTATCAATCACTTTTAAAGAACTTCATTTTGTTGAACCAATAAACTGATTGAAACCATGAAAAAGTATTCCTTACTTTTTGTAAGCTTAGTTCACTAGGGACTTCAAACGCTCTGTTCAGCAAAGCTGAACAGAGCGTTTTTACTGCAATAAGAAAGTCCTCTTTAGGGGTATTTTTGCTTAAATTTCCTCTGCTCCCAGATATTGAATAAAAGAAATAATAAAAGAAAAAGTCACCAAAATAGAAGCCAAACTAAGAATAGGGAAATAAATGTTTTTAGAAAGAATAAAAGGCGATAATAAAGCCATGAATAAAAAGCCTGCAATATAAGAGGCGTATTTTCTTTTAGGCTCTTTTCTTGGTTTGAGATTGAAAAGAAAGAATACAAATACATTCATATATCTCAAGGATCCTACGATTAAAATCCAGATAGGCATCAGCTCACCAAAGTAAAGTATAAAAGAAACCAAGCAGACGAAAAGAGCATCGGATTCCATGTCTAGATAAAGTCCTAAGTCGCTTTCTAAACTGAGTTTTCTCGCTAAATGTCCATCTAATACATCCAAGGCTATTAATGTTCCTAAAATAAAAAATAGCAATAGAGGGCTCAGTAAATGAAAACTACCCGCTGTTATTATTAATATTATTAATCGAAAGAGAGTAACTAAATTGGCATAACCCGCCCAAGGCGTATATTGTGCTAAAAATCGGTTTTGGGAAATAACCAAGGCCAGAAAAGAACAGCCACCCGTAATCGCTACGAATAATGGCGTATGGAAATAGATGGACAATACTCCTGCTAAAAGCAAGGCAAGTGCATGGAAATTATTCCATTTTTTTATTGGTATTAAATCAACTTTGTGCAAAGAATTCATCAGTTTTTTAAAAATCCTGTTTCTGCTTCGATTCTCTTAACGAGTTTGACGACACTGCCTTTGGCAATGGGTACCTTCATGATACCCATTTACTTTAGAGAACTATCTGTCCCCGAATATGGATCAATGGCAATAATACTCATTATTGCTAGTTTTTTCGAACTTTTTGGTAATCTAAGATTGCAAACTGCCGTACAAACCTATTATTTTGATTATTCTGATAAGCCTCGGCAGCTCCTTCATTATATTTCTAATTTATTTACTTTTTCGCTTATTTTTTCACTAGTTTTTTTGCTAATCTTTTTTCTTGTTGGTCCTCATCTATTGGATTTTATTCTCAAAGGCGATGATATTGACTTTTATCCCGATATTTTTATCGTCTTACTGACTTCTTTTATGTCGCTCAATTTCAGGATATATTTTGCTTTTATTAAAAACCAAAAATCATTTCTTGAATTTGCGCTGTATTCTGTTTTTCTAGTGGTATTAGGTGTGGTTTTTCAACTGTTCTTTTTATTTGGAATGGATGCTGGACTTACTGGTATATTATTAGGAAAATTAGTAGGAACAGCTATTGTATTTTTATTTTTTATGATCAAAAACCGTTATCTGATTAATTTCGATTTCAAGAAAAAATTCATTAAACCTTCCCTTAGTTATTCTGTGGCATTATTACCTTTTATTATCTTTTTCTGGGCGAATCAAAAAATAGATCGCTTCTTTTTAGAACGATTATTAGACATGACTTGGGTAGGAAAATATGCAGCACTCGTGGCGATGACTACCTTGATTCGCAATATTATAGATTCAGGAATCAATTCATTTCGTCCCTTCCTTTTCGAATTCTATAAAGAGGGTAGGGAGAAGAACCAAGACAAGATACTCTTACTCGAAAGAGTTTTTTTATACATGGTTTTTTTAGCAGCCTCCTTAATAATATTAGCAGCTTCCAATTTAGAATTATTAGTCGCTAATCCTAAATATCTGGAAGTGATGCATCTAGCCCCTTTAGCTACACTTGTACCTGTATTAATGGGTATGGCACAGTTATTCAATCAACAACTTATCTTTTCTAAAAATGCCAAACGAATATCTAA
>JBNMOV010000067.1:0-15461 GCA_051275765.1 Maribacter sp.
CAATCATCCATTCTTTCAAAGACAGCTCAAGTATGAATTATGGTGTTGGAACAGGAATAGGTTTGGATACGGTGAATGATGTTGAAGATGAGGGAAATGAGTTAGAAATTGAGGAAGAAAATAATGAGGAAGAGGATTGGAATAATGACAGTGACCTTCCAAAAGATTTATAGTTTTTTCAAAAAAAGATAGTTTAACCTGTGACTTCTACAGCAGCACAGCGTCTAAATTCAATTAGGTTAAAACGGGGCAATAAAATATAGTATCCATGGACATTAACTTCATAGAAATTTTCCAAGGAGTTTTGATGCAATTTGCTGAGGCAATACCAGGCATAGTGGGGGCAATAATTATTTTTATTGTCTTTTGGATAGTGGCGAGTATTGTTGCTAAACTCATTTCCAAAATGCTTTCCAAGGTAGGCATAGATAAGTTTGCTGATAATCTAAATCAGATAGATTTATTTGCTAAAATGAAAGTAGACATAAAGCCTAGCAGCATCTTGTCTAAAATAGCTTACTATATTTTATTACTTATAGGAGCAATGGTTGCCGCTGAGGTTTCTGGAATGCAGGAGTTATCCGATTTGATGGAACAAATTATCAATTATGCTCCTAAGGTACTTTCTGCGGGTATCATTATGATTATAGGTCTAGTGGTTGCAGATTTTATTAAAAAAATGATCGTTACAGCCTGCGACTCTGTAGGTGTTCCTTCTGGAAGGATTATAGGTAGTTTTGTTTTTTACTTCATATTCATTACAGTTATTATTACGGCGATGAAGCAAATCGGTATTCCTACCGAATTGGTTTCTACTAACGTCACTATAGTTATACTAGGTATTGTATTAGCATTTTCAATAGGATATGGCTTTGCTTCCAGAAAAGTAATGGCAAGTATCCTTTCTTCTTTTTTCTATACCAAAGGTAAAATTGATTTGGGTAATATCATCAAGATAAATGGTGTAAAAGGAGAAGTCATTAGAATAGACAGCACTTCAATCACATTAAAAACAGAGGAGAATTCAAAGGTCTTGATTCCTTTGAGCAGATTTGCGGAGAACGACGTTGAGATTTTCAACTAGAGTTTACAAACACATTAAGAGGGATGATGAATGGACACTGAAGAGTGCCTAATAGGGTATCCCTAACTCTAAATTTAAATTTAAACAACTTCTTGAACTTAAACAATTACTAACTAAATCATTATTGACTAATGAAAAGAATTATATTACTATTCGTACTATTTACTTTTGCAGCAACGACATCTTTCGCTCAGGATACTGAGAAGGAAACAGTAACACCAAAAAAATGGGATCAAGGACTTGGCCTAGGTCTTGACTTCACACAATTATTACAAATCAACCCTAAAGTAGGTGCTGGTCAAAACCGTATTGGCTTAGGAGGTGCATTGACTTACTATGCTAACATGAAGCAAGATAAGCACGCTTGGGATAATTCTATCTCTTGGAGAATCGGGGTACAGAAATTAGGTTCTGGAATCTATACAGGAACTAGAAAACAACCTTTCCAAAAATCAATAGATGAATTGCGTTTCGATTCTAAGTATGGATACGCCATCACTGAGAATAAGAAATGGTATATGGCTACTGAACTATCATTTTTGAGCCAAGTGCTAAAAACTTATAGAGGTAGCTTATTGACAGATGTTGAATCATTTTCTACTGATAATGGTCCAATATCAAAGTTCCTTTCTCCTGGGGTTATTACTTATTCTGTAGGTATTGATTTTAAACCTAATGACAATTTCTCATTATATTATTCTCCTATAGCTTTGAAGACCATTATAGTAGCTAATGATAATATTGCATCTATAGAAGGTCTTAATGCTGATGGAACACCTGCAGGTATATCTCTGCATGGTACACCTTGGAGAAACACAACTGATTTTGACAATACATTATTCCTTGCAGGTTCATTATTGAAAGCACAATATCAAAATAAGTTTTGGGCATATGGAGAAGATCAACATAGAATTCTATTCAAGACCTACGCTACTTTCTTTTTTGATTACTTACAAGCACAGAAAAAAACAGATAATCCTGATTACAAAACTAACGTAGATGTGGACTGGGGTACGGAAACTAGCTTTGTGATTTTCAAAGGACTTTCTGTTGTACTGACTACTAATTTATTTTATGATTGGGATGTACCTGTTCAAAAGACAGATTATTCACAGCCAGGTGCTGTAGGAGGATTGGTACGTAGACCTAGTTTTACGCAGCAGTTATTGATCAAGTACACACATAGTTTCTAAGAATTTATACTTATCAAAACGAAGACCTCATTTAAACAGGGGCACAATATTAGAACGCTACGATGAAAGTCGTGGCGTTTTTTTTAAATCTCAATGCAACTATTCAATAAGAATTCGAGCCTTAGTACTAATCTTTTTATTGCTTCCAAAACAATCGAAATATGAAACTCCTTATCACTACGTTCTTTTTAGCTATCATTAGTTTCACATCTATCTATTCTCAAAATCTGCTAGATGACCTATTAAGTAATGATGATATTACTTGGATAGCAGAAACAGAAACCTATTTCACGCTCGAAATGGAACAGACAAAGAAAAAATATACTTCTGAATTTCAAAATTCTGGGATTCAAACTGAATTAGACGTGATTAAAATATCTCTGGATATTTTTACGAAGGAAGGATTATCGTATGTAGGTAATTATGATACATTAACAGAATTGATTTTTACAGGCATAGAAAAGAAAGAAGTATTGACAACAGATTCTGGGGAAGGAATATTGAGTTATCCAGATGCTATGAATCAGTTTACAACTATTGATTCTTTTATATCATTTGATGCAATAACCTACGAGGAAACAATAAAAGTAGCTTATAATGAAGATGATATTATCAATGGCTATATATAGGTAAGTTACTTCGGTATTATGACCAAAAAGAAAAAAGTATCTATTCTCATCTGATATCTTATCAGCCTATAGGCAGTCATTATTCAAAAGGAGAAAACGAAGTCATCATTTCAATGATAGTAATATACTATGGTCTAAGGCAACTAAAGTTGAGAAATTTGATTTTTCTAAAGCCAAAATATTGAAAGGAGAAACGTTTCTAGTATTCGAGAAAATATTCCAAACTAATATTGAAGATAAGTCCTATAAGACTTATCATTCATAGAGTAATATTTCTTCATTTGATCCTCATACTGAATTAGAATTTGAGGTTTTTATGGGAATGGACATTGATACTTTTGTACCATTTACTCCTGACTCTTATGGTCACGAGGTAATTGGAGTATCAACAAGGAAACGTCTAGATTTTAATACTAACTTATTAACCTCATTCGTCCACTATTAGTATTGGGATGAAAATTCAAATGCCTTATCTTATGAGTTAATCTCTCTATCCATTATGTATGACGGAGTAGATAGGAGTGAAAAACCATACACTATGAAGATGTTCAAAATCAAAGCCAATAATTCCAATTAAAAAATCAAAGTCCAAACTCCTCTATCGTCTCAATAATAAAAAATCCATCCTCGCCTTGTTTTTGATACAATGGCATAAGAATTCTACCATCATTTTTAGAACGAATTTCTCCTTTCTTATCGAATGCTAAAATTTCATCTTTTTTTACGGAGTGGAAATTTTTGTAGCCTTCCTTCATCTGGAAATCATCATTAGGAGCAATGGAATGGCAATACAATAAATCCGCTATTTTAGGCAAGCCCTTGGAGTATTCTATGAGGATAGAATCGTGTTTGTTTTCAACCACATCTGCACTCACACAGCCTATACTTCTTAGACAATTCGTAATCGCAGCGATGGCTCGTTTGATAGATAATTCCTCATCATGTTGTCCAGATTCAAAAGTAACAGCTACTGTTTCCCTTCCAAAATTCTCTTTATTAAAATAGTGTAATGTAGTTCCTTGAATGCCATCTATGAGCTTGCGAATAACTGGAGCATGAAGTTCTACTGCTATACGCTGACTTTCTGGATCATCTGTAGCAATGGAAAATATACCACCAAATGCAGTAGTTGTATGCATATCCAAAAACACCAATTTTTTAGGATTGTAAGCTTCTATTTCTTCATTGACTAACTCTAAAATGTCCCTTAGTTCCTTATCTTCACTATCCAATTCTGAATCATCTTTTACCTGTTGGATACTATGAATATTCTCCAGCGTAAACTGGCGATTCAAGTCTTTTACAATGAAGCGTTTCTTTTGTTTGAAAGCAGCTAAATTTCCTTTTACACCTACTATTCTCCCATGAAATATAAAATTAGGATTAGTGCTTGGCTCTTTTTGTAGCATTCTGAATATTTCTTCTAGTGCTGATACGCCAGAAGGTTCATTTCCATGCATTCCTGCAAAAACAAAGAGTAGTGGCCCTTCATTATCATGATCATAAGTTCCTATTATTCTTTCGTTGTGTTTAGACATAAATATGGTTAGGATTTAGATAGGTTTGCAAATTTATAAAATTCACATCATTATTCAAGCCATATTTATGTGTAAAACAAGGACATTGAGTAAAGGTTTGTTAATATAATAATTAGGAGGGTATATCTAGTTGAAATATATACTAGGTAATCCACTGATGGATAGACTAAGACATCAATTTTAAAACGAAATGATTGAAAAAATTTGTTTTTAATTCAGAAAGGGAATAATTTGCCCTTTCATGGCATTAAAGAAGAAAATAGAACCTAGGCGACTAATGGGCATCGATCCTGGAAGTAATTTCTGCGGTTACGCCGTAGTTGAAATAGTAGGCTCTAAGATATATCTCATAGAAATGGGCGTGTTTCAGATGAAGCATTTGGATTCTCATTATGAAAAATTGAAGAAGATTTTTTTGGATGTACAAGAAGTTATTGAAAATCATCAGCCTACTTCTGTAGCATTGGAAGCTCCTTTTTATGGTAATAACGTCCAATCTATGCTCAAGCTAGGACGTGCACAAGGTGTAGCAATGGCAGCAGCCATGACAATGGGCGTGGATGTAACAGAATATGCTCCTAAAAAGATAAAACAATCTGTCACAGGAAATGGAAATGCTTCAAAGGAACAGGTGGCAGCGATGTTGAAATCTATCGTAATTGGAAAATTAAAGGAATCGTTGGATGCTACAGATGCACTAGGCGTTGCGGTTTGTCATCATTACCAATCTAGTGGACCATTAGGAGGGAAAGGCAAAAAATATAAGGACTGGTCTTCTTTTTTGACGGATAATCCGAAGAGGAAAGGATAGAATTTAGGAGAATAACTTACTTTCCCTTCAAAATCGTCCAAACCAATTCCTTCGTCATTTCTTTCCCTTTAGCTTTTTCACGAACAGTAGAAAAATCCATTTTAAAATCACAGCCGTTTTTCCAATTGCTACAACCATAGGCTGTTTTGCCTTTGAGCACTTTTCCTTTCTTGCATTTTGGACAAGTGAGTTTATCTGGAACAGTAGCTTTCTTCTTTGGAATCGCTGCTTTTTTTGGAGCAAAAGTAGCATTGAGTTTCACTTCAAAAGCATCATTAAATGCCAGTCTGCCATTCATGCTTTTCCCTTGCAATTTGAAGCCTTTTAAAATAATAGTTGCTCCTGTATTCACTAGACGAATAAGTTGTTTTTCAGAAATATTCTTCCCCATATATTCAAAAGGTAATCTAAATTTACAGCCTGTTTTCCAATCACTACATCCATAGTTACTTTTGCCTTTGAGCAATGTTCCTTTTTTACATTTTGGACATTTTTGCTCTAATAGGCTGACTTGTTTCCTAGGGCTTTTGGAAGGCACTTTTGATGGAACCTCTTCCTTCGAAATCCTAGACGTAGCTTTGGACAGACGCACTTCTGTGACGAGTTTGTCCACCATCGTTTTCATATTAGCAATAAATCGTCCAGCGTTATATTCACCTTGTTCGATTTCTTTGATTTTTCGCTCCCATTGTCCAGTGAGTTCAGCAGATTTAAGGAGTTCATTTTGGATGGTATCTATGAGCTGAATACCCATAAAGGTCGCATGAAGTTGCTTCTTTTTTCGAATGATATATTTACGCCTAAACAAGGTTTCAATAATTCCTGCACGAGTCGATGGACGACCAATTCCATTGCCTTTCATCAGTTCTCGAAGCTCTTCGTCATCCACTTGTTTGCCTGCTGTTTCCATGGCTCGCAGCAAAGTTGCTTCTGTATAATATTTAGGTGGTTTAGTTTGCTTTTCCGCTAGCTGGGGTTCATGTGGACCTGTTTCGCCTTTCTTGAATTCTGGCAAAATATTTTCCTCGTTGTCCTTGCTATTTTTTCCTTTCTCATCAGAATCATCTGTCGTGTTTTTCTGCGATTTTTTACTTGGCAAAACCACTCTCCATCCTTCTTCTAAAATTTCTTTTCCAGTCGCTTTAAATGGAATTTTTTCTACCTCGCCCATCACAGTTGTATTCGAAACGATACAATCTGGATAAAAGGCTGCAATAAATCTACGAGCAATAATATCATAGACTCGTTGCTCAATAAGAGGCAATGTTTTTTCGTAGCCAGTAGGAATAATAGCGTGGTGATCCGTCACTTTTTTATCATTAAAAACCTTAGTAGATTTCCTCAATTTTGTATTTAATAATGGGGCAGTAAATTGACTATAACTATTCATTTTGCCTAAAACACCTAGCACTTTAGGATATACGTCATTAGGCAAAAAAGTAGTGTCTACACGAGGATAAGAAACCACTTTTTGCTCGTATAATTTTTGTGCTATTTTCAAGGTTTGATCAGCAGAATATCCGAATTTATTATTGCAATAAACTTGCAAACTAGTCAAGTCAAATAATTTAGGAGGCAGCTCTCTACCCTTTTTTTTAGTAGTACTGATTATCGTAAATAATTTGCCTTTTATCGTTTCTAATAATTGAGTGCCTTCCTCTTTTTTGGAGAATTTGCCTTTTTCATAATTGAAATTCACTTCCCTATAAATCGTCTGTAATTCCCAATAAGTCTGAGGTACGAATTTCTCTATTTCTTTATGTCTTTTGACGACCATCGCCAAAGTTGGCGTTTGCACTCGACCTATAGAAAGCACTTGTTTGTAACTGCCATATTTTAAGGTATATAATCGAGTTGCATTCATACCTAGCAACCAATCGCCAATTGCACGAGAACTTCCAGCATAGTATAAATTATCATAATCCGAAGCTTTTTTTAGATTTTTAAAACCTTCCTTTATCGCTTCTGGCGTAAGAGATGAAATCCAAAGTCGAAGTACTTTTCCTTTGTATTTTGCTTGCTTTAAAACCCATCTTTGTATCAATTCTCCTTCCTGTCCTGCATCACCACAATTAATAACTAGAGTCGCCTTTTTGAAAAGCATTTTAATGATTTTAAATTGCTTTTTTACGCCTTTGTCATTCTTGAGTTTAGTCTCGAATTTTTCTGGCAGCATAGGCAGATTATCCAGATTCCATGACTTCCAATGAGGCTTATAATCATCTGGTTCATACAAACTACAAAAATGCCCAAATGTCCAAGTCACTGCATAGCCGTTCCCTTCAAAATAACCATCCTTTCTAGATTTCGCTCCTAGAATATTCGCTATTTCTCTCGCTACACTTGGCTTTTCTGCTATGCATACTTTCATAATGTGAATTTACGGATTTCTATTGGGTATTCTAGAAATTAATTAATTTTCAGATTGCCAAAAATCATAATTACTGAAAAATAAGCGATTGCTATTAACGATGGTCTATAAAGCAAATACTGCTAGGTATAAAAAAGGCTGTATCTAGTTGGATACAGCCTTTTTATTTTATGCAAAAAATCGAAAATTACTTCAGTTTTTTCAAAGTAGTTTCAATATCTACTACCACTTTTTTCTGAGCCTCAATCTCCACTTGCTTACTATTCTGAGCTTCTAAATTCTGCTTGATAGCTTCCTTAGCTTCTAAAAAAATTGCTCAAACTTAACAATGTCGCTTTCCTTCTTTTACTAATCCTTTTGGTCTTTATCCAAGTCCTTCAAAACCTTTTGCTACACTTTCAAATCCTCTTCCACAGAAGCAACTGAAACGCTCAATGCAAAATCATTCAACATTTTTTCTACAGCAGCTATTTTGTATCCATGCATTTCAGAATTCAAATAAGCACCACCCAAATCATACCATCCTGCAAGGATAGTATTTTCTCCAGATTGTCTTACAGTAGAATATATATCCACAGTATTAGAACTCAAGCTTTCTAGTCTAGAATCATCTGCCAATATTTGACCAGATTTTTTATCCTTCTTTACTTCACTTTATATGCTTTGATGTATTTTTCCCAAGACCTTTCTACTTCCTTCTGGATAGTAGTTCTCAATTCTAAGGAAAAAGCATTATTCGTTCCCTTACTCATTGGAGCAGGAGCTTCCACAATTTGTGCAAATGAGGCAAAAATACCAAAAACCATAAATGCTAAAAATAATGTTAACTGTTTCATAATTAGAAAATTATTTGAGTAATGAGTCAGTAACTTTATTTAGAACTATTACTAGTGTTAAATAAAAAAGTAAGAAACCCATCTATTGGATTTCTTACTTTTAGACGTAAAATATATAGAGGCTACAAATTAGCCCGCTAAATAAATGTTAAAATGGTAAATCGTCATTGTCATCAAAGCTCTGCTCTTCTGACGCAGCAGGAAACGCACCTTCTTCTGTAGGTGCTGCTGGAGTTTCAGCTTCAGCTACAACACTTGCAGCATCTATTTTCCAAGCATTCAAAGAATTGAAGTATTTCACTTCTCCTTTAGGGCTAGTCCACTCTCTCCCTCTCAAATCAAATGAAACCTTGATTCTATCTGTTTCCTTATGCGTATCCAATACACCACAACGATCTTGTGTCAATTGGAATGAGACGAACTGAGGATATGCTCCATCTATCTCTACCACAAATTCTCTTTTCTTAAATGTGTTGGTTACTTGGGCTGTATCAAATTTCTTGAACAACTTACCTTCTACTTCAAAAGACATGTATTAATCTATTTATAATTTCTAAATAACTTAACTTATTAAAGTTGTTTAGAAATGATTTAATAATCTACTTGTAAGCCATTGATTCCTAAATTCTTTGCCTATTTTGAATCTCGACTTAGAAATCAAGCACTTACAATCAGTTTTATTAACCACTTTTTAAACAACTCCATTGTAAAAATACAAAAAAGCTAGCTAATGGTTCGCTTTATAACAGCTTATTTTGGTGTTTCTTCAAAAATCATCATGTTCAAAATAACCTTTTTGGAAAAGGACATAAACAAATATTGCCCACATCAATCCTAATACCAAATATGCAATCGTAATCCTAGGAGAATAAAAGCCATTTCCAGAGCTAAGGCAAGCAACAAGACTACCCAAATAAAAAAGAACTAAGGATATTGGAATAGCAGATCTACCATATTTTTTCGTCCTGTATTCTTTGTGTGTTGTGTTTTTGAATAGGTCCTCATTTTTCCTTGAAAAAGGGTCTGTGATGAAATTGATTAAATTCTGAAATCACTACAGCAGTAAAAAAAATAGTCAAATTACCTATAAGGAAATTATAAAAAAAGGTAAATCCATTCGCTTCTCCCGAAGAAATTTGAAAATAAACATCAATATGAAAGGAAAAAACAACCAGATTACACCAGATATTACTATTTGCCTACAACCGTCATTCTTCATTTCGTCTTAGTATTTAGATAAAAATAATACTAACTTCATCATATTGTTTCATGAATGCAAGTGTGTGTATAATAATTCATATAAATGAACTAAATGATAACAGGCAAGTTACAAAATCACATCATTCCAATAAAGAAATTACCTTTGTAATATGGAAACAATAAAAGAAAGAAAAATAGTAAAGTCACTTCCTGTGATGGAACGATTTTATACCATACAGGGCGAAGGGCATCACCAAGGCAAAGCTGCGTATTTTATTCGCTTAGGAGGATGTGATGTAGGTTGTACTTGGTGTGATGTCAAGGAATCCTGGGATGCTTCCAAACATCCTAAAATGGACGTGGAAGATTTAGTGGAAGCAGCAGCTAAGTTTCCTTGTAGATTAGTCGTCATTACAGGAGGAGAACCATTGATGTATGATTTAACTTATCTTACTCAGCAGTTCCAAGCGGCAGGTTTCAGAACACATGTAGAAACCTCTGGTGCTCATCCACTTTCAGGGAGTTGGGATTGGATTTGTCTTTCTCCTAAAAAATTCAAATTTCCCTTAGAAGAATTCTACCCTCATGCCCATGAATTAAAAATTATCGTTTTCAATAAACATGACTTTAAATGGGCAGAAGAACACGCTGCTCACGTCAATGAAAGCTGCACACTCTTATTACAACCAGAATGGAGTAAGGAAAAACAAATGCTTCCCCTTATGATTGATTATGTAAAAGAAAATCCTCAATGGCAGATTTCTTTACAGACTCATAAATATATGGATGTACCTTAAGCTGTTTGGACTTGGCTTCTTAGTGAGTATACCTAAAATCCATTTATCCCGTTTTATTATAAAATAATGATCTAAAAAAGACGCTTCTAAATGAATGATTAAACTCCTTACCAACTATAAAAAACAACTTCTAAGATACCAAAGCTTATATAAATTGTGTATTACACACCACTTAACGTAAATTTGACATCTATATTTATATACCAAACGATTATTACCATGAACAGAAATTATTATTTTGCACTGATTATAATTGTACTGACAGTTTGGGCGTGTACGCCTAAAGTTGCTAAGGAAACTGTAGTCAAAGAAGATCCTAAAACAGAAACGCCTACCCCACCTAAGGAAGAACCAGTAAGGGAAAGTACTTGTCCTACTTTTAAGGATGCTCCGAATGAGGATAAGGCAACTACAGATTACGTCCTCTTAAAAGATGAAATCAGAGCCAAAAATTACGAAAAAGCACTTCCTATGTGGGAGGAAGTATATGCTAATACACCTGCTGCTGATGGTAGAAGGAATCTAGTATTCATGTGGGGAGTAGAAATTTATAATGATAAATTCAAAAAGGAAACAGATCCTGCTAAGAAGAAAGCTCATGTAGCCAAAGTAATGGAAATTTATGATGCATTAGCAGAATGCTATCCTAAGGAAAAAGGATTCGTACAAGGAAGAAAGGCATTCGATATGTATTACAATTATCCAGACAATGCCACACAACAAGAAAAGTACGATCTTTTCAAAATATCCGTAGATACAGAAGGCATGAAAACACAGCCTTTTGTATTGAATCCTTTTACTGCTTTATTGCGAGAGCAATTCGATACTAAGGCTATCGATGTCACAGAAGCCAAAAAATATGCTACTCTTATCCAAAAAGTTCTAGATAATGGATTAAAGACTGCAAAGGGTCAACCACTAGCCAATTTTAAATTAGTAGAAGGTTATGCTCCTTTCAGACTAGCAGAATTTGAATCTACCAAAGGATTCTATGACTGTGATTACTATATGTCCAAATACATACAGGAGTATGAAGATAATAAAAATGACTGTGATGTATTGATAGATATTTGCTCTACATTACGTTGGGGAAATTGTCCAGAGGCAGATGCTAAGTTGAAGGAAATCAATGCTGCTTATGATAATAATTGCGTAGAGAAGGTTGTCGTAGTTCCTGGCAAGCCAATAGAACCTAGCTGTAACGATTTGCTTCGTGCAGGAGATTTCCAAGGGGCGATAGATTGCTTAAAAGCAAAGTATGAATCTACTTCTGATAACGAATGGAAAGGAAAGTATGCTTATTCTATTGGACAGGTTTACTATTCTAAATTCAAGCAATATAGTACTGCTAGAACTTGGGCTGAGAAGGCATCTAATCATCTTCCAAGTTGGGGTAAGCCTTATTTATTGATAGGAGACATGTATGCTTCTTCTGGCCCTATTTGTGGTCCAGGCACAGGATGGGATAGCCAAGTTGTTCTTTGGCCAGCTATGGATATGTGGAATAAAGCTAAGTCAGATCCATCTACATCAAGTAAAGCACAACGTCAGATTAATAAGTATTCACAGTATCTTCCAGAGAATGCTGATGGATTTATGAGAAGCGTAAAAGAAGGCGATTCTTATAAACTTAAATGTTGGATCAATAGGACTACTCGTGCTAGATTCAAATAATCTTATTCACATTAGAGAACTTTATTTCATAAAAAAATCCGCACTAGAATCTAGTGCGGATTTTTTTTATTCTTCATCTCCCTCGTTATCTTCATCAGAAATAGAAGGAATCGGATCTTTCAGCCTATCCCATTTAAAATAATGGATTCCTGCACCATAAACCCAACCTCTATGTCCTTTTTGAGTTTGGACATAGACCCAAGGCTCGTTGGTAGTTTCTGTACCTATATTGATTCGCTCTCTGAAACCTGTTCTTTTTTCCATGAACATAACCTCTTCATTCAATGACAAAGTACTCACGATAGACGAATCCCTGCTAGGGCCTGTTCTCACTTTTAAATCTTGCAATGTAACGTAAAGAGGTGTATAACTCCTTCTTGTTCCTCCATTGGCAACAGGATTATTTCTATTCACAACTTCCACATTTCCATTGGACTGAGGTGTGACTGTTGAAGCAACAGCAACCGTAGGTTCGTTCAAGTCATAAGTTGGTGAATTAGGATTATTGGCAGCAGCAGGAGATAGATTCTCGCCAGTATCTTCCATGTCATCTGACATTGCATTTGGATCATTTGTAGCAGGAGACGTAATCCCTTGGGTACTGCATTTGGAAAAAGCCCAAGCAAAAAAGCATAAGAACATCACTGCTACAAACAAGACTTCAAACTTGCTGAATTGTTTTGCCTTAGCAGTTAGTGTATCCGTTTTATTTTTAGTGGTTTTTGTAGTAGTTTTCTTCTTTTCAGCCATTATAATATGTGGTTTTAGTATGTGGTTTTAGTATGTAATTCGAATTGCATAAAACGCAATTTAGTCAAATAGACCATAACTTGTGTGATAGATTATTTTCTCTTTTCTTAAAAAACGTTCAGCTTTAGTACTTTGTAGCTTATATTAGTTTTTTTGCTTGAAAAATAAATTTTTTGTTATAAAGTATTAAAATTAAAAACTTTTGTTGAATCTTTGAAATTGCAAGTCCAAATTTAATGAAAATACAAAAATAACATATACCAGAGAATGTCTGACTTATTATACAAAATTGCTGTTACTAGAATTCCTAATGTAGGTGCTGTTCTTACTAGACAATTAGTGGCATGGTGTGGTGGCGTAAAAGAAGTTTTCAATACGCCAAAGAAGGAATTACTCAAAATACCAGGCATAGGAAAGGTGAGCGTTGATAATATTATGAATAAAACTTCTTTTTCTCTGGCAGAAGAAGAACTGAAATTCATTGAAAAAAATAATATAGAAGCCCTTTTTTATCTGGATAAAAAATTCCCTCAGCGACTCGTCCATTATCATGACGCACCTTTGATGTTGTATTATAAGGGAAATATGGACTTGAATCACCCTAGGACAGTGGGGATAGTAGGAACTAGAAAACCTACAGAACATGGTAAAATCATCTGCCAAGAAATCGTCGAAGGACTGAAAGAATATAATATTTCCATTATAAGTGGACTAGCGTATGGTATCGATGTCACAGCTCATAAAAAAGCGGTACAAATCAATATTCCTACTATTGGCTGTCTAGGACATGGATTACATATGATTTATCCTGCTGCACATAAAAATGTAGCTAAGAACATGATTAACAATGGCGGATTATTGACAGAATTCACTTCTAAGGAGAAACCAGACGCTCCTCATTTTCCTATGAGAAATAGAATTATTGCAGGATTGAGTGATGCACTTATCGTGGTGGAAACACCTAAAAGTGGTGGATCAATGATAAGTGCTGAAATGGCGAACAATTACAACAAGGATGTATTTGCTGTTCCTGGAAGGTTGAAGGATAATAATTCTTTAGGTTGTAATTTCTTGATAAAAACACATAAGGCACAACTTATAGAAACTGCGGAAGATATCGCCTATATCATGAGATGGGAAAAAGGAGCATCTAATAAGCATATTCAAAAGCAGCTTTTCGTAGATTTAAATCCTTTAGAGAAAAAGATCGTGGAAATTTTAGCAGCTAAAGATCATGAAGGTATAGACGCTTTGAGCTATCAGACTAGTTTCAGTCAGAGTGAATTGGCAGTGATATTATTGGAATTAGAATTTAAAGGGATGATCAAGTGTCTTCCAGGTAAGCGATATATGCTTATTTAGGCGTCAGACATCAGATATAAGTTGTAGTGAATTATCTAGTTTTCTTGGAAATAAAGGTGCTCCCTTTGTGAATCTTACAAGTCAATACAGATACATCATCAGGAAATGGGTTTGTACCTCTAAACGATTCTATTTTTTCTTGTAGTTGGTCGTTAAAATCTTCAGTAGAAAGTAAAGCATTTTCTTTTACAAAAGGATATAATAATTCTTCATCGAAATATGTTCCTTCGTCATTCTGAATATCTGTCAGGCCATCTGTATATAAGACAATCAAAGCGTCATCATCCAAAGTAATCCGACCAACTTCCATTTCGACTATTTCATCGAATGCACCTAATATCGTACAACCCTTATCTAAGGGAATCAATTCTCCTTTGATATATAAGACAGGAATATTGTGTCCAGCATTTACATAGATGAGTTCGTTCGTCTCTGTATTGAATTCTGCTATAAAAAATGTGATAAATTTTTCTCCTTTTGCAGAATTAAGGATACTGGCATTTAATTCATCTATAAACGCTCTCGCTCCTATTCTTTTATTAATTAGATAACGAACTGTAGCCTGAATATTAGACATCAATAATGCAGCAGCAGCTCCTTTACCAGATACATCTGCGATACAAAATGCAAAACGAGGATCATCATAATCAATGAAATCAAAATAATCGCCACCTATGGTTGAGTGAGGTCGATATATACTCGCCAATTCATATCTCACATTCTTAGGTAAAGTGTTAGGAATAAGCATTTTTTGCATGGCTCCTGCCAGTTCCATTTCCTTTTTTAGCGATTCTTGTTCCAATTGTTTTTTAAACAATCTTTTATTTTCAATGGCTACTGCAATAATATTGGTAATCGTAGTAATAAACGATACCTTATCATACATATCATCTTCCTTACTAAATCCCCCAATGAATGTATACGCAATAGATACATCCTTATGTCTTACTGGTACTACGACATCAAACATACTAATTAGAGGATGCTTTTCATCTGTAAGGTTATGTAATCGAGTATAGGTCGTTAATTTTTCCTGAATATCTATTTTCAACATTTGCTCAGGAACCCCAATAGAAGTAGCACAGCACCAATGTCCGTCTTCTTCCTTAATATACAATGCCATTTTCTTAATACCCATCTCCCAACTCAAAAACGAGTTATACATACCAAACAGCACTTGTGCAGGTAAGTTATCGTTGATTGCTTGAGTAATATT
>JBNMOV010000068.1:0-15347 GCA_051275765.1 Maribacter sp.
AATAAATTAGGCTCGCCTACAGTTATCGATGTTCCAGCACCACAACCACTTGCATCATAAACAATCAAGGTATAATTACCTCCTTGTAAATTATCCAAATTCGGCGAATCTCCATTGAAATTACTTGGACCATTCCAATCATATATATAAGGAGGTGTACCAGTTGCTATCGTGACATTAATTGCTCCATTTGTTTCGCCATTGCAAGTAAGATCCGTGACTTCAGAAACTATTGAAATAGCGGGAGTTGTTTCGACTATATTTTGATCTGTTATTGTACATCCATTGGCATCAGTTACGGTTATGATATATATTCCTGACTCCAAATTTTCGAGGTAAGGAACAGTTGCAGTACTCGTATTCCACGCAAATTCATAAGGCTGTATTCCTCCAAATGCTGCTGCCGTTACAGAACCTTCTCCTGTCTGACAAATATCATCCTGTGCAATAACTTCTACCTCTAATCCTAAACTTAGAATAATCGTAGCCGTATGAATACTATCACAGCCATTTATACTCGTTTCTATGGCTACTAATGTAGTCGATTCTGTATATATAATACCTTCATAACTTTCTCCTTCACAAAGCATCACCGTTTCAGCTGTCGTAATGATATTCACTATATCTAGGATAGTAATCACTATGCTATCACATCCCAAACTAGATTCCAATACATCTGTATAAGTCCCTGGATTGGCATAAGTGCTTGTGCCAATGATATAAGTAGCTCCTTGACAAATTTCTACGTCATTCGTATAAGTTTCTCCACCAACAATAGTCAGTGTAGTTATTACCACAGAATCACAACCAATAACAGAACTCAATAGATCTGTATAAATACCTACTTCTGAATAATTGCTGCTACCAATTAGATAACTTTCTCCAAAACAGATGCTCACCTCTTGTTCTACTATAATATCTGAAACGACAGTTAAAATAGTTGTCACTATAGAATCACAACCACCAGCTGATAAAAAAATATCTGTATAAATACCATTTATATCATATGAATTTGTACCTATTTCATAGGTTTCTCCATCACAGATAGAAATCTCGTTCGTTACTTCGATTTGTAATACAACATTCAATATAGTCGTCACAGTAGAATCACAACCTTGCGGTGTAGTATATAAATCTGTATAAGTACCAGTCATCGTATAAGTACTACTGCCTTCTATATAGGATTGTCCATCGCAAATTTGTGCGATATTTTCTATTTCAATAGGAGCAGCTAAGCTCAATGTCAATAAAATGATAGAATCACATCCGTTTTCTGCTGGGAGTGCAGCTGTATAAATTCCAGGCGTATTATAAATAGTTGTACCAACGATGTATTGTTGTCCTGGACAGATTTCAGCAAATAGGCTAGTTTCAATTTCATCCAATAGAATCAAATGAGTGATAATGATAGAATCACATCCTAAATATGCTTCCAATGTATCTGTATAATCGCCAGAAATATCATAAGTATTCGTACCTATTTCAATGAAATCGCCTGCACAAATTTCAACATCATTTTCCATGATGTTTTCATCTAAAATCGTGAGATTGTAAATAATGATAGAATCACATCCTTGATAATTTTCTAATAAATCTGTATAAATACCATTGTCAGTATAAAAATTATCTCCTACAAAAAGGGTATCTCCAAAGCAAAGTACAGGGAAGTTTTCTTCTGTAATATGAAGTGCGACAGTCAAATGAGTAATGATGATAGAATCGCATCCAGCAGCACTTATTAGCGTATTAATATAATCGCCAGATAAGGTATAGTTACTATCTCCTACATCATGGGATTGTCCATCGCATATTTGGATGAATGTTTCTTCTGAATTCTCATCAAAAATTGTCAAATCTGTAACGACTGTAGAATCACAGCCGTCATTAGATTCCAATACATCTGTATAAATGCCAGTAGAAGTATAAGTATTTATACCTATTTCATAACTTCCTCCAAAACACAAGACTATTGTGTTATCAGACATAAGTTCATTCAATATAGTTAGATTAGTATTAACAGTAGAATCACAACCTGCTATAGATTGCAATATATCAGTATAATTTCCACTTGTATTATAAGTACTCGTTCCTACTTCATAAGTTGTTCCAAAGCAAATAACTACATCTTGATTTTCAATGATACTGGTTACTATAGTAAGAATAGTTTGCACAGTAGAATCGCATCCTAAATAAGAAGGTAGAATATCTGAATATGTTCCAGCCATTGTATAAGTGCTAGTTCCTACAATATAACTTCCTCCATCACAGATACTAACGTCATCTACTGTTTCAATAGCATCTAGAATTGTCAAATGTGTAATAACGGTAGAATCACAACCTTGAGAAGACTCTAATACATCTGTATAATTCCCAGATAGATTGTAAGTACTTGTACCAATAGTATAAGTTTGTCCATTACAAAGAGTAGGAAAAGTCTCCGTCATTTCTGCATCACCTACTGTTAGATTTGTAATAATAATGGAATCGCAGCCAGTATAGGATTCAAATATGTCCGTATAAATTCCAGTCATATCGTAGCTGTTCATTCCTATATCATAAGTATTTCCTTCACAGATATTAATATCCTGCGTAGTTTCTGATGCTCCAAAAGTTACAGTAACATCATTAGTTGCAGTATCGCCATTCGTATCTGTAATGGTTACAGCATAAGTGCCAGATTCTGTCACAGTAATACTCTGTGTAGTTTCCATAGTGGACCATTCATAAGCTATGCCTGGCAATTCTGTATCCAATACCAAAAAATTGGCATCACAAACAATAGAATCACAAGCAGAAGGAATAGGTGGTACTGTCCAAGACAGCGTGACAATAAAAGTTACATTTGCATCAACACCAGCATCATTAGAGGTGTCGAATAAACTAAAACTCCAAAGTCCTGTAGGATCATTGTCTCCATAATCCAAGGAATAAATTTCTGGTCCTGTACCATTGGTCATAGATGGTTGGTCATTCGTAATATCAGCAAATGTGCCTGGAGCATCTATACTGATGAGAACCTCACTCAGCCAAGAATTTCCGAAAGCCAGTAATGTTGTTTCTAATGATATATTAATATCAATCGCTTCTGGTGGAATACTGCTATAAATACCTGAAGGGAAAGTAATGCTTCCTGCACCAGAACCATCCGTAGCACCAACTATTACCATAGCCGTTTCACTTTCTAGTCCACCTACTCCTGGTGTGGCAGGACATAATAAACTGACAACTGGAGGATCCATCATTGTGATGGAATTATCTTTAGCTAGTTTATTAAAGTAGTTATTATGATTAGCGTTATTAATTGAATAACTCCAAGCTATTGTGGAAAGACACAAGAGGAGTAAAACAATAAGGTAGCTGTACATTTTTCTCATAAGGAAGGTATTGTATGTGTTGGAACGTTTGTATGTTTTTTTATTGTAAAATTTTAGCATCAAAAAACATACCTTTATTTCTTAAAATCTATTGTGAAGTAATTTCGTTTGTATAACATGTGAAACATGTATAATCATATATAACCTGATGGTTTTTCATACATATCCGTATCCGTTAAAATGATTCGATAGTTCTTCTTTTAGAATTTTTTCTATATCTTTTATATTTGAGTAATATGTAATTATAATTGTTTTTTATCAATTACTCATCTTTTGTTCTGTACTCAATAATAAAATAAAAAATCGAACTATAAATTAAAAATAGTTCGATTTTGTGATTTAATCCTTTATATTGCAACATAATTGAATTGTATTTCACGAATTATTCAACATCTCTAAGTAGTTAGTCAAGCTAATAGTGTCGGTTATATTTTTAGTGTAATTTTAGTCTGAACGAGGCGGAGGTTCACGATTTTAGCCATAGCTAAATGAGTGGTTCTCTAACGAAGTGCAGGCTAAAAGGACGCAAAAATACTCGACACTATTAACTTGACTGACTACTTAGGACTAAAATGTATCTGTTATGAGTATTTTACTTTTTAAAATCAAATCTTTTTTAGGACTAACTATTGCACCTTTTCTTTTCTTTTTGTCTTTGTCACAAACAGGTGTTTTGGCTTATTCTTTTCTCTTGGCAATACCAGCAATTGCTCTAATGGATATGTTGACACCAAAATCACTCCTGAATCCTACTAAAGAAGAAGAAGAGGCAATGGAAATAGATAAATACTATGATGTACTAGCCTGGATAATTGCTCCTGGAGCTGTAGTTTGCTTGATTTATTATCTTATACAAATTTATACCCTTCATGAAACTACAAGCCTAGTGACTTTGATTGGTTGGGCTACTGCAATGGGAGGTGTTGGAGGAGCTTGGGGAATTGCAATTGGGCATGAACTAGGACATAGAATCAACAGTTGGGAAAAATACTTAGGCAAAATTTTATTATTTACTTCTTTGAGGATGACCTTCTTGACTTTCCATAATCATGGTCATCACAGACATGTAGGTACACCACTTGATCCTAGCTTTGCGGATAGAAATGTTTCCTCTTATATTCATGTTCCTAAAAGCTTATTTCTCACATGGATCGATGCATGGAAAATTCAAATGAAACTTTTAAAAGCAAGAAAAGCAAGCTTTTTCTCTATCTATAATGATGTGTTTTGGTATACAGTTATTCAGTGGACTGCTATCATTGCAGTAGGCATTATATTGAATTGGCAAACTGCTTTAGGTTTTGTCTGTGCAGGTTTGACTGGTTCATTATTATTTGAATTAATTAATTATATAGAACATTATGGTCTAAAAAGGAGACAATTAGCTAATGGCAGATATGAACGAGTATTACCCTTGCACTCATGGAATGATGCACATACAATTACTGGAAGTATCTTATTGAATGGAGTACGACATTCAGACCATCATTATATGGCTAATCGTCCGTATCAGATTCTTCGTAATTATGAAGATATTCCAACTAATTTACCCATCAACTCTACAGGTATGATGGTATTGGCATTGTTTCCTCCTTTATTCTTTTATATTATGAATAAGCGACTGGATGAAATAGAAGCAATGAGAGATAAAGAAGAAAATATTAAATCACAAAAAGTAGATCAGTTGGTTTTAGCCAATTAATTTCTATGATGAAAAAGTTATAATTCAGTAATTTTGTCTAGCATTAAGATACAGACTATTGGGGTTTTCGAAAACCCCAATGGTCTCGCCAAGCTCTATTTACACCACAAAATATATTACTTTATAAAATACTAAATTATTTTATAGTGTACTTAGATTAGCCCTTGATGAAATTAAATCAATACAAATGAAAACAGTCAAACAATACCAATACCTCGCTATATTTCATGCCGCTATTACCATTTTTTTAGGACTTTTAGCTGGTATAGGACTAACATTTGCAGCAATAGGAGAAGTATCAGTATGGCCTTTATTCAGTACAAAGTTGGCTATTTCTGGCGAAATTAGTTTGTGGAGATCTGCTCACATTGGTCCATTAATGAACGGAATGCTGTGTATCGTATTGGCTTTAAGTTTGACCTTATTCCAAAATGAGGTCAAATCAGTTAGGAATATTGTGTATGCCATGATATTTACCTGTTGGGGAAATAATTGCTTCTATTTCTTCCGAATTTTTGGCGTAAATCGTGGACTAGCCTTAGAAACAGAAAAATATGGCAATGGAGGATTAATGGATATGTTGGCATATATACCAGCTTTTCTGGCTATTCCTGTAACTATGTATGCTATACTATTATTAGCTAAAATGGCATACAATCAATATCGCAAATAAATTGGAGTGTAGCCTTAGTGAAACGAATTCAATAACCTGAGCCATTATGCTTGTTCTTTTTCCTTCTAAAAAATTACTACCCATTCTGGCTCAATTTATTAAATATGTTTCACTTATTCGTCAAACTTTGTCCATATCCGTTAAGATGATTTGATGATCTTTTTAGAGCCTTTCCTGTATTTTTTATCCTTGAGTAACGAGTAAATTGTAATTACTATTTTCATCAATTACTCGTTTTTTGTCTTGTACTCAGGTATTCGATATAATTTCTACTCCAATTGGGAACTCATTTCTTTATATTACGTTAGTAATGAAGTGCGTAAAAATGTATTTTTACGCAAAAAAAAATAGAAGTTTTTAAACAACTTCATAGACTGACTCATAATGGAATTATTACCCAACGATATTTTAGAAACACTGGAGTTTGATAAAGTGCTACACATCCTAGAAAGGAAGTGTATGGGCGAACCAGGAAGACTCGCCATACGGAAACTCAAACCAAGGACAGAACTCTTCATTTTAGATAGATTATTGAAAGAAGTCAAGGAATATACACTTTCCTTGGAAGAGAATAAATCTATCCCAATGGGAAATTATGTGGATATTTCCAAGGAGCTTAAAATGTTGGGAATAGAAGGAGCATTATTACCAATAGAGGAGATATTATCTGTCAAAAACCAGCTTTGGGTTATTCGAGATATTTTTAGATTTTTTCATGTAGAAAATCAACGAATTTATCCTACGATATTTGATATTATCCGCCCACTTTCCTTTGATGAAAACTTGATAGGCAGTATTGAAAAGGTAATCGACGAAGAAGGAAATATCAAACCTACCGCTTCCCCCGAACTCATGCAAATCCGCAAGGCAACTGGTTCTAAACACAGAGAACTGAATAAGATGTTTGCCAATTCCATACAAAATTTCAAGAATAAAGGCTGGCTGACTGACAGTGTAGAAAGTTTCAGAAACGGACGAAGGGTTTTGTCTGTACCTGCGGAGCATAAGCGTAAGATTCGTGGTATCATTCATGATGAATCTGCTACAGGAAAAACAGCTTTTATAGAGCCAGATGGAATTATTGATATCAATAATGATCTCTTTGATTTGAGCAATGAGGAAAAGCGAGAAATCGCTAGGGTTTTGCGTGCTTTGTGTGCGAAATTACGTCCTTATGTTCCTGCGATGAGGAAGTATCAAGCATTATTGGTGAGGATGGATGAAATTCAAGCCAAAGCAAGATTAGCAATAGATTTGGATGCAGATTTACCTAAGATAAAGGACGAACCTAAATTTGGATTCAGACGTTCCTTTCATCCTTTATTGTTATTGAAAAATAAAGCAGAAGGCAAAAAAACGGTTCCTTTTGACTTGATGCTGCATGGTAAAAATAGAGTTTTAATGCTCAGTGGTCCAAATGCTGGAGGGAAATCTATTTCCATGAAAGCTGCTGGATTATTACAAATGATGTTGCAATCAGGAATGCTCGTACCATCTGATCCAGAATCTGAATATGGTATTTTTCATTCCTTTTTTGCAGACATTGGAGATCAACAATCGTTGGAAGATGATTTGAGTACATATTCTTCTCGTTTGACGAATATGAAAGGATTTTTGAATCATGCAGATGAACGAACTTTTGCTTTAATAGATGAATTTGGTTCTGGTACAGATCCACAGATTGGTGGAGCAATAGCAGAAGCGATTTTGAAAGCATTGCATCAGAAAAAAGTATTCGCTTTCGTTACTACTCACTATTCTAATTTGAAGGTTTTTGCCTTTAAAACACCAGGTATCGTCAATGGTGCCATGCGTTTTGATAAGGATACACTTTCGCCAAGTTATGAATTGCTAGTAGGAAAACCAGGTAGTTCTTATGGTTTTGAAATTGCCAATAAAATTGGTTTGGATAAGAAAGTAATCGCTTATGCTAAGAAGAAAATAGGTAAGAATGAACGAGCAGTAGATCAGCTACTCATAGATCTGCAACGTGAAAAACAAGAACTCGAAGAAAAACTGGATGCTGCACAAACAAGAGAAAAAAACCTAGACCAGCTCGTGAAAAATTACGAGCGAATGGCTAAGGAACTCGATGTAGGTCGCAAAAAGTTGAAACTGGATGTGAAGGAATGGAACATGCAAGAAGCAGCACGAGAAAATAAGTTACTCGAAAAAGTGGTGCGTGAAATCAGAGAGGAAAAGAATCTGGAAAAAGCCAAAAAAATGGCAGAAGAAGCCAGAATGAAAAGGCAGACCAATACGAGGGCTGTCCATAATTTGAAAGAAGATATTTATCATAGCGAATCCCAGAAACAAGATAGAGCAATAGTCGTAGGTGATTTTGTGAAACTAAAATCTGGAGGTGCTACTGGTAAAGTCACAAGAATCGATAAAAAGAAAGTAGAAATAGAAATGGGTTTGCTAAATATAACGACTCATATGAGAGATTTGGTATTAGCGAATGAACCATTGACTATCCACAGCGGAAAACGAGTAAAATCTAATATGATAGAGAAACGTGCTGAGTTCAATTCTAAGTTAGATCTACGAGGTCTGAGAAGAGATGAGGCACTTCAATTATTAGAAAAATATATGGACGAAGCCCTCATGACTGGTGTAGATGTTATAGAAATAGTACACGGAAAAGGTGATGGTATTTTACGTAAAGCGGTCAAGCAAAAACTAAGGGAATATTCTGCTGTGACGAATGTTTCTCATCCAGTGAGCAATAAAGGTGGGGATGGCGTTACTTTGGTGGAGTTGGATTAAGGGGTTTTGTTTTGAGTGTGAATTTAGCATTTTAGAATGGTATGGAGTTGTATATTCGTGCGATAGTCACTACAAAATAAATGAAATTAATACTTGAGGATAATTATGGAAAGCAAGTTGCAGAGATGAGCGTTAAATCTCATATTGATGATTTGATTGATCCTTCGCGAAAAATTTAATAATCAACAGAAAAAAGACTTTAAGGAGTTTGAGAATTTAGTCAACGATCAAGTATTTTCTTTGCTTGATAGTATTGTTGAAAAAATTGAATCTCATAATTTTAAGATTCGTGAGCGAAATTGGAAAATTTACGATATTCAAATTTTTGTTGAGCAAAATATTTCGTTCAGAATAACCTTTGATACCCTTTTGCATACTAAGTGTACTGATTCGTAGTTGAAAATTACGAATATCCTGTGTGCTTTTTTACTTATTTTTTGGAGAGGATACTTATCGTAATTGTACGCATAATATTTTAATAACTAGTATTTTGTGAAAGATAAAATGAATAGTAATTATAAAGTTGGGGAATTGATTTATGATGCGAGTATTTATGATGGAATGAATACCAATCTAAATGATTTGAATTTTTATAAGCGATGGCTGCCAAAAAATAAGGATGCCCGCATACTTGAACTTTGTTGCGGTACAGGCAGACTTACGCTTCCAATAGCAAAGGATGGATATGATATTACTGGGGTAGATTCCACTTCTTCAATGCTAGAACAAGCAAAAATAAAAGCTTCCGAAGAAGGATTAAAAATTAAGTTTATTGAAGCAGATATTAGAACTTTAGACTTACCAGAAAAATACGATCTTATTTTAATTCCATTTAATTCAATTCATCATTTATATGGAAATGAAGATTTATTTAAGGCATTTAATGTGGTTAAAAACCATCTTAAAGAAGGAGGTTTATTTTTGTTAGATTGCTTTAATCCGAATATTCAATTAATTACTGAAGGAGAAAAAGAACAAAAACAAATAGCAGAATATAGAACCAACGATGGAAGAGATGTACTGATAAAGCAGACCATGCGATATGAAAATAAAACTCAGATTAATCGTATAGAATGGCATTATCTTATAAATGGTGAATTTAATTCTATTCAAAATTTGGACATGAGATTTTTTTATCCTCAAGAATTAGATTCATACCTGAAATTTAATGGTTTTAATATTGTTCAAAAGTTTGGAAGTTTTGAAGAAGAAGTATTTAATGATCATTCGGAAAAACAGATATTTATTTGTCAGTAAGTCGCCTATATGGTTCATATATTGAATTTTTTTTATTCAAAATCCCTAAATGAAATATTTAATAACCATACTACTTGTCGTCCTTTGTGAAATAGGATTTGGACAAATAGGAAGTTCTGATTCCTCTTCTATCAGAAAGCCAAGTAGAAATATAGATATTCAATATAGCGGAAAAGATGTTGCTAGCCCTTGTGTGAAGCAAAAAATGGGTAGAACTTATCATGAGAGTATTGGTGAAACTTATCATAGATATATAGTTGCAAAGGGGTGGTATTCGCTAAATCCAATTTCAGGTTGTATAAACAGTATGTATGATAAAATCCCATTTACTGACATTGCGATAGTTGGAGGAAATTATTTTATTAAATACAAAAGAGGGCATTTATGCAACGGCAAAATTCGTGATACTTACGTAAAAAAACTGTACGGAAAATCTGACAAATACACTATTGTCGCTCACTGCAAAAAAGGATTGTTAAATGGTAAACTAAGTACATTTCTTAATGGAAATATTATTGTGCAAGGACAACTAAAGAATGGAAAGACAATTGGATTGTGGAAATATTACTACAAAGACACGCTCTCAAAAACCTATTATTTTGAAGAAGATAATGACTTTCCGACAAATATAATCAGTTACCAAAGAGACACAAGCAAACTTGAATATATCAAGAATTATAAAAATGAGCAACCCTATACTCAAATTATATTTCACCCAAATGGAGATACACTTTCAACACTAAATCTAATCGATTCCATTGAAATGATTTATGATTATGTTGAATTTTATCCTAACGGATCAATCAAAGAAACGGGCAGAAAACAGTTAAAAAACCAATGGGCAAAACTAAAAAACGTTGGCTATTTTAGTTATAATAATATAGGCTCCTGGAAATACTATGACAAAAACAAGAAACAAATAAGAATAAAAATGAATTAAATAGGCTGAAACCCAATGGAGATCCCAAACGATGGACGCTTCATCTTAGATTTTGGCACACTAATTCCAGATGATTTTTCTATTGTAAACTTAATAATACTATTCTAAAAATAGAAAGCTGAGAATAACTCCCGAACTAACTATAGCCGAGCCATTAGTAGTGATTAAAAATGATGAACGATAAATATTTATTCAATAATTTAAAAGGCTGTTTAGAAGAGAAAGATTGGTATAGTTCTATTGAAGTAGCACAAGGTTTCCCTAGAAGAATTCAATCTATTTTACTCGAATTTAAAGATACAGGCGGACAAAAACAAAATGCAGAAAAAGTTGTAAAAGAACTGATCCTAACTTATGCTGATAACATCACCTTACAAGATTTATCTTATGATATTTATGATATCGTAACAGGTTGGTGTAAGCCAGGATTTATAGTCTGGAAAAAGGAAATACAATTGAAAATAGATGATGATTTAGTATTTAAAGATGATGAGGATCGAGTAGTTTTTAATCATTATTCTTTTTGTGAAATCGTAAAACACATAATGGTTAAATATGGAAATATTACTTATAAGCAAGCCAATGAAAAAGTAATTAATTCATGGTTAATAAAAGTTCCTAATTCTTATCGAGAAATACAATATATTACCTGCGAGTTGGATTATCATTGGGCGATGGATTTAGCCTACGGACATAATTATTGGACTAAAGGAATCCCTAGCGATTATAATGATTTTAACCATGAATATCAGGTGTGGAAAGTAGCCATAATGCAAAAATATAATTTAAAAAAATCATATCGATATGACGAAATATAAAGCTGTCAAGCAAAATAAGGGAATATTCTGCAGTGACTAATGTTTCTCATTCTATGAGCAATAAAGGTGGATATATACTGAGAATTAATTGGTTTTCGGATTGTTAAAAATTCATAGCTTCTGAAAATCAAGCAATTACTACTAACGTTGGTCTGTAAAGCGAATACCGCTAGGTATAGCTCCGTTTTTTGTGCCTAATCTTTTTTTTAATCCAGTTTTTCGCTACAAACAGCAATTCTATAAACAACGTCAATAAAATACCTTTTATAAATTCATTCTTCAACTTTTATCACAGTTTAAATAGTAGCCCCATGTATATCAATTAAATCTCCTTCAAACAAAATAAAAAATCACTAATTAAGGAGTCATATACTGTGCCATTAGTTTATTTTAAATGTGGAGCAACAGTAATATTGGTCAAGCCATCGCCATATTTTCGTCCAATGGTATGAAAACAACTTTAATGAAATAACTATGAAACCAATCATTAGCAATCGAAAAGGAATTCCGTTTTTCCATCAAAAAACGGCACTTGAGTTTCAGCAAGATGTTTACGAACGGTATCAAGAAATGGTGGTTCGACAATCTGCTTTACATTTGGTTGATAATTTATGGGGAAGATACCCGTTTCAACCCGTTTTTGATTTTGCTGAAAAGCATTATCCAAAAGCCACTGAAATCAATGTTTTAGAAATCGGTTGTGGTGTTGGCAGATGGATGGGGACATTAGCAAAACGTTATCCAAAATCAATTTTTTGGGGAATTGATTATAGTTATCAAATGCTAAAACGGGCGAATGAATTTTGGGTACAAGGCAAAGAGATTTCGATTGATTTGATAGATAAAGGATTATCACAACAATCGATAAAGGGCGAGCAATTTAATCATTTAAAATTCGGTTTAGCGAAAGCAGAAAATCTACCTTTTGATAAAAATAGCCAAGACTTGGTCTTGAATAGTTTCTTAATAGATCGATTAGAAAATCCGATAAAAGGCTTAGAAGAAATGTATCGAGTTTTAAAACCAAATGGCCAACTCATCGTTGTTACTCCATTAAATTTCAATAAAGCAGAACATTGGAAAATGTATTATCCACCTATTCAATTATCAAATATTTTAAAGGAAATTGGTTTTGAGATATTGGATTGGAAAGAGAATATTATAGTGAATGAACCTTTGGATGCTCATGGAAACGTAGTGCGTTGGAAGTGTTTGGGTTTTGTGGTAAAGAAAAAATCCAGCTCATCTTTTTAGATAAGCTGGATTGAAATGCTACATTTAAATATGTACTTACTTGATAAATTGCCTTATTTCTACTTGTCCATTTCCTTGTTGGATATGAAGGATATATTGACCTTTTGGTAAGTCAGTCAGATTAATTGAAAATGAAGAATCTAGAATTGAAAACGCTTTTATAGCTTGACAAAGTACATCATAAATAGTCGCTCGACCTTGACCATCTATGATATTCAATTCATCTAGAACAGGATTAGGAAAAATAGAAACTGTTTTATCATTAGTTCCTCTTATTGTAATATTGATAACATTAGAATATTCAAATTGTCCATCAAAATCGACTTGCTTTAGGCGATAATAATTTATGTTAGCAAGTGGTTCATGATCTGTGAATTCATAATTAGAGACTTCTGCAGTTGTCCCATTTCCTGATACAAAATCTAAGGTTTTCCATTCTCTATCATCAGTACTACATTGGATTTCAAAACCTTGGTTATTCTCCTCAGAAGCGGTTTGCCAATTAATTTTCACTTTATCTTTTTCTATTTTCTCAACAGAGAACGCTGTTAATTCAACAGGTAAAGCAGTCGTGGTATTAATTCGAATATTGTCGAGCATAATTCCTTCTGTTCCTTGATTTTGTCCCATGATAAATCGAATCTATAAACTATTTCCAGTAACAGGGATAGCAAAAGTCAAATCAGCAAAATCAGAAGATACAATTTCAAGTCCCCCTGCATCTGGTATTCCATTAAGACCTGCATCCTGAACTAAATTTCCGGCACCTCCTATATCATTAGTCCCATAAAAAGTCACAAAGTTATTCCATCCTCCTCCATCCATATTATATTGAAATAATAACTCGTCATTAGCTTCAAAACGATTCTCATTAGGACGTTCCACAGCAAGCATAACTTTCATTTCTAAATTAAATCCAGTAACGTTTACTGGGCTAAGGGTAAGAATTCCTGTACTACCACTTGCGACATCACAATCTTCTCCAGCCCAATAAAAAGTACCGCTGATGTTTGTGGGTTCGTTAGTCATGCAATATACTCCACCGTTTGTGGACCGTGCAAAAAGATCATTACAACTATCAAAAAAAGTATTAGATGTATAGCGAGAAGCTTCACCATCCGTTTCAAAATCTTCCGTTAATAAATTAATTTGGGCATTGGATAGTTGAAGGGCAAAAATAACAAAGGAATAAAGCAGTAATTTTTTCTTTATATTCATAATTTTAAATCAGTTTTAATCTACAATAAGGTGTCCTTATTAAGTAGCGATGAATTAGATTTTTAAATTTGAATAATTATATCTTACTTGAATCCAAGAACCAATAACATTAGAGACATTAGCTACTCCGATTGTATTTTTTTGTTGTTGGAAAAATTTTAGAGCTTGATAACAATATTTTTTGCTTTATTCGAAATCGCTTTTTATGAAATAGATGATTGCGATGTTTTTTAATAATTCAGGTTCTTTTTCTTTGTCAGGAAAAGTTCGTTCTAAGTCCAATCCTTTTAAGCCATAGTTGAGTGCCTCGTTTTGGTTGGTGTATTTCATTTCCCAACTTAATTCAGTCAATAGATCTATTTTTTCTTCTCCCTCCAATAAAATTAATTGGTTGATGAGACTATCAACATTTTTCCCATATAGATTAGATAGGTTAACGGCAAAGAAAAGAAATAGTAAAATGTGACGTATCATAAGTAATTGAGGATATTTTTATTGTTTAAACAAGCTCTTATAAAATTAGCAACTTTAAACAACTTCAGAGAAAAACTGAAAGAAGAAAATAAGATTAGGTAGCTGATGTTGCACAGAAAGTAAAACTCCTGTAAGAATATTTGGTGTGTTTGAGCGTAAATATTCGTAGAGTGTATTTACAGATATTTAAACAACTTCAAAAATAAACTTCATTCAAAGAATAAATTTACTATGAAAAAATCACTAATACTATTAGTTGTAGCATTGACCATTTGCTTATCAAGCTGTGGATTAAAAAAGATACCTTTATCCGCAGAGAATAGAAATTATGCTGGAAAATGGATTTCTAATGATGGTACATGGATCTATATTTATAATAATGGAGGAGGAGACTTGAAGGATGGTAATACGAATGTAAATGGAGGTAAAGTTACTTTCGAAGAAGACAAGATTGAGATAGGAGTATTAGGTATTGGTAAAACATATCATATTACAAAAAACCTTATAAGGAGAATGGTATCTGGAAAATAGAATTGGATAGTTTTGTTTATATAAGGCAGTGAAATTCAAATAAAAAATGAACAACAAACTAACTAGAAAATGGAGTGTATTCATACTTTCAGTGATTGGATCATTAGAACGATTCAGTTTCTATGGAATGAGAATGTTATTGATTTTTTATTTATTTGAAAGTGGATCAATTGATTTTTCTAGTGATTCATCTATGTTAGTAATAAGTCTTTTTGCATTATTTATTGCTGTACTTCCTCTTCCAATGGGACTGCTTACAGATTTTATTTTTAAACAGGAAAGAAGTGTAGTTATAGGATCAGTAATTTCATTAATTGGTTATCTCGCATTATTTATT
>JBNMOV010000069.1:0-15326 GCA_051275765.1 Maribacter sp.
AAGACAAAATATCCAACAGCTTTATTTCAATGATTTTGAGCAAGATAGTTTAATAGGAGATTGTGGATTACAACCTATTAATGGGAACAAATCTTATTGCATACATTCAAATAGAATCCCTCCTAAGACCATTCAAATTCCTTTACTAAATGAAGCAGGTAAGTGGATAAGGGTAAAAGGAACATTCAGACAGAAAGCTAAGGAATGGAATTGCTGGGAAATGCCACAATTAGTTGTTCATTTCAAGGAAAAAGATAAGATAGTCAAAGCCAAATTGATAAGAATTTCAAGAATATTAGACATGAATGAAACTAAGGATTTATTCATGGATGTAGAAATGCCAAAGGAGAAAGTCACGTCTGTAGAAATTTATTTTTGGTTAAGGAAACCTACTTCTCCATCTGTCTTAGTGGATGATTTGTATGTGGAGGTATTTGATTAGGAGTGTTCATTTTTTATCACTTCTTGGAATTTTTATCTAAAATTTATGGTTGTAATAACAAACCAAATCACTAATGAAAAATCAAGATAAATACTTCGATTCCAATCAAGCTCTTTGGGATGCCAAAACCCCTCATCATCTCAAATCTAATTTTTACGATTTAGAAGCGTTTAAAAAAGGAAAAAATGTACTTCGAGAAATAGAACTCGAAGCATTGCCAGATGTAAAAGGAAAATCTATTCTTCATTTACAATGTCATTTTGGACAAGATACTTATGTCTATCTAGAATGGGAGCTAAATGTACAGGCGTAGATTTTTCAGGAAAAGCAATAGAAACTGCACGAGAACTGAATGACGAATTAGGCTTAGATGCTCGATTTATCCAATCCAATGTCTTTGACTTAAAAGATAATTTAGACGAAAAATTTAACATTATTTATACCTCTTATGGCGTATTATGTTGGTTGCCTACTTTGGAATCTTGGGCGGAGATCATTAGTCATTTTTTAAAGCCAGGAGGTCAGTTTGTGATAGCAGAATTTCATCCTACGCTATATATCTTAGATTGGGATAATCTAAAAATAGGCTATGATTATTTCAATAAAGAAACACCAGATCACGATGTAACAGATGGCACATATGCATATAGCGATGCTACTATCAAAATGGACGAATATTTTTGGTCGCACTCGATGGAAGAAATTATCATGAACCTCATGAATAATGGATTGAAACTAGAATCATTCAAAGAATATCCATTTTCGCCTTATCCTTGTTTTCCTAATGTAGAAAAGATAGGAGACTACCGTTGGAGAATAAAGGGTATAGATCATAAAATACCTTATGCCTTTTCTATGAAGATGAAGAAGGACTAAGCTGCTGTTTCAGCCACGTTCTTCAATTGATCCATAGCCGCATCCAATGCAGGTTGCATATCCAATCCCTTTAACTGGTCTAAGGTAATGATCCTGTCGTGCTCAAATACGAGCTGGACGCCATCATTCGTTTCTTCTATTCTCTGTGTCAGTTTTCCTTTAAGAAAAGTATGTCGCACTAAGGAAGATGTGATTTCCTGTTTCTTTGAATCTATGATGATGAGTTCTACTACATCATCCGTTTCTGTATAAATAGTTCTCACTATTTCGTTCTCCTCTCGCTCTGTCCATTCGAATTCTATAATGCCAGGGATATACTTATCTGGATGATATATTTTATCCAATAATACTTCCCAAATTTTTTCTTTGGAAGCGTTGATGATCGTTTTTGAAATGAGCATGACTTTGTATCTTAACTTTTACCTTCTCTGAAGGAGACAAACTAATATTAATTCCCCTCCTTTGGAGGGGGCTAGGGAAGGCAAAAAAAAACCGACCATCATATGATAGTCGGCCCTTTGTATTGCATAGTGGGCGGTTAGACCCTTCTTTAAATTAGAAAGCATTTCTGCACCTCTAATTATTATCTTTGATTAAGCTAGATAGATCTGATATAAAGTTTTATCTAAAAATCTAATCTTAGTCAGCGATTACCTCAAAGTGGATACTTGCTTCAACTTCTTTGTGTAAATTAGCTTTAGCAACATATGTTCCAAGAGTTTTTACTTCCTCTTCTATTGTTACCATTCTACGCTCTACATCCAGACCTAATTGGTCCTTAATAGCTTGCACTAATTGAATGCTAGTTACACTACCGAATATCTTACCACTCGTTCCTGCCTTAGCAACAATCTTAACAACTGCACCAGCTAACTTATCAGCTATCGCCTTGAATTCATCTACACGCTGAGTCATTTCTGCCTCATACTTGTTTACGATTTCATCACGCTTAGCACGATTGTCATCATTAGCGATAACAGCGATTTTTTGTGGGATAAGATAGTTACGTCCAAAGCCGTTCTTTACAGTCACGACATCGTATTTGTAACCTAGACTTTCTATGTCCTTTAATAATATGATTTCCATTACGAAAAAAATTTTAACGATTATACTGCGAATGGATTATAATCAATTCGCTAGACTATAAATTACTTCAACAAATCCGTTACATATGGCAACATAGCCAAGTGACGGGAACGTTTGATAGCAGTAGCTACTCTACGCTGGAATTTCAATGAATTTCCTGTAATTCTACGAGGAAGAATCTTTCCTTGATCGTTTACGAATTGTCTAAGGAAATCAGGATCTTTATAGTCTACGTATTTAATACCATACTTGCGGAAACGACAGTATTTTGAACGTTTGTTTCCGATTTTGGGATTACTGAGGAATTTGATATCGTCTCTAGATGCCATTTTCTCTTGATTTTAAAAAGTGGATAATAGGATTACGCTTTGTCTTTAGCTTCAGTTGATACTTCAGGAGTAGCAGCTGGTTTTGGCTTTCTAGGAGCAGAATTTTTGTTCCTGTTGTCTCTTCTACCACCACGGCGGTCTTCAACAGGTTTTGGTTCTTTCTTCTTGATTTTACCAATTAGACCATTACGTTTATCTTCGTTATACTTGATTCCGTATTTATCCAATGTAACCACTAAGAAACGCATGATTCTCTCATCACGACGGAATGATAATTCTATTTCGTCAACGATAGTACCATCTACAGGTTGGAATTCTACACAGTAATAAACGCCTGTGTTACGTTTGTTGATAGGATAAGCCAATTGCTTTAATCCTAACTCATCAATGTTGACAATCGTTGCACCCTTATCTGTAATCAGATCGGTATATACCTTGACTGTCGCTTTCGCCTCATCGCTCGACAGAACTGGATCAACGATGAAGGTCACTTCATACTGACGCATAAGCTTTTAAAGTATTTAGTGAATTTTGTAATATAAACTATTCACATTCAATATCTAATAATCAATAAAATGTGAAGTTCATATTATAATTCGTTATGAAATATAATAAACGGATGCAAAGATAAGGTTTTCAACTGCGTTTAACAAATTTATTTGAGATCTAATTTAAAGATAATCAGATAGTTGTTTTATCCTACGATTTTATCAACCACTTTTTAAACAACTTCTCTGTCTACTATTTTGCCATGTCAAGTGTTTGAGCAACTAAGATCAAGGGAAGGAAGGAGGAAAAACACTAGTTGATAAAAAGTGTTTCTCAGAAATTAGTTTGTAGTGTGTGTTCAATTTAGTCGTGAATAAAATTAATCTACCTACTTTTAGTAGGTGGTGTTTCAGTCAAAGAAATGGTTTTGTGAGAGCGTTAGTAGAATCGTTGATTTGTCCTTCTCAATAACAATTTCACATGAATTATTTCCTTAGTTTTTGAATATTACAAAATTAAAGTATACCTTAGATTGAGATCCATATTTTTATGCGGCTATCCTTTAAATCAACCATTTCTCCACTCGATACATTTCAACATGTAATCGTGTAATCCTTATGAATGAGATTTATTCTTGTAGGGCTTGATGCCAATCAATCCTTATCGGGGTACATTCCAGTTATGGAAATACATTCTTACTGCTTTATTTGACTCGACTTTAAAACCTAGACTTCATGAAAATGAATTTTACTTCTTCTCGGATAAATAGTCCAGTATTCAGGTCTATTACCTTTCTGCTTTTCTCGAGCTTTCTGATGCTTGGAAATATACAGGTAATCGCCCAAACCTCTTGTTACACTATAAAATTGGGAAATCCTGCTGCCACGGATGGGGCTTATTCTATAGACCCTGATGGAGCTGGCGGAAATGCTCCAGTAATGGTGTACTGCGATATGACAACAGATAATGGCGGGTGGACATTGGTATCAGCTACAAATCAGCCTTTGGACGACTATGGTGTTGGTTATAGTAATAACATACAATCACTGAACCCTACTGGCACTATGTTAGGTATGTGGAATGGAATGGTTCCTTTAATCACAACACCATCCGATATACGATTTAGTTGTTGTAACCTCAGTGCAGGAGCTTGTGGAGCAGCATTTACTGTTGATTTAGCTTTTTATAGTAATGGATGGTACAACGAAATAGCTAGTGCCACCTCAGACGCTGGTTCTTGCTTTGAGGAAGGTAATGGTGCTGGTGATACACAACCTCCTCCTATGCGTACGAATCTTCTTAATGGTGATACCCGTGCTTTGGGAGACCAATACAACTCTGTTGGATACCTTGAGGGTGAGGATAGTTGTGGTGATGCCGGTGACTTTACTGTTGATTTGGATGATAGGGGAATGGATAGTAATCAAAATGATGGAACCGATTGGGGAAAAGATGATAGTTCAAGGAAATGTGGGCAAACTGGTATTGGTGCTGGAGAATGGTACGTATGGGTTAGAGAAGGCCAACCACCTGCTGTAATTTGCTCTATCAATAATGTAGCTGTTAGTGCTGATGGGACTTGTAGTATTCAAGATGTATCATTTGATGTATCGTTTGATGTAGCAGATGGTAGTGGTGACTATGAAGTGTTCGCTACAGCGGCTAATGCTGGATTAGGTATCAGTATGGGTGATGTATTAGGTACGATTACAGGAGCAGGTAGTACTGCAGCAGCTCTTGTGATATCTTCTACTATAATTGGACCTATTACACCTGCTACGACTCTGAGTGTAGATGTTCGGGATACGAATAATCCTGCTGGATGTTTGGGAGGTGCAGCTGTTACTATAAATATTCCAGAATGTATTATTATACCTACCATTGCTTATGATGATGCCAATGGAGATGGAACACCAGATATCACAGACCCTTGTGATTGTACAGATCCGTTAAATCCTGACCCAGCAGTTGTTTCTGGACCAGGTGGAGGCGAAGTATTCCATGAATTGGTAACGGTAACTTCTGCTCCAGGTGAAACTTGGACAATGGATGCTACAACTACTGGTGCACTGGATGCGACAGGTGCTGCTTTGGTACTTCCTGCTGCCATGACAGAGATTTCTCCTGGTGTCTATACTTTGGATTTTTATCATGAAATCAATGTGGGATATGCAGGCGATTTTAGTAATGGAACATCTACACTAGCTATTGGCAATACTTGTATAGCTACTTGTGCTTCTGTGCCTGCATTAGGTGAATGGGGATTAATTATCCTTTCTTTATCTCTATTGAATATGGCTATTTTATTTGTAGTGAGAAGAAGACGACAAACTAAATTAGCTTTATCATAAAGACTATGATATCATTCTAATATTTGAAGCAGATGATTTGATAAACAGCTTCTTAGCTTGTGCTCAAAAAAAACTCCCCACTCAATTGAGTGGGGAGTTTTTACAAATTAGAAACTATCACTGATTTCTACTACCAAATTTATAATTCAATTTGGTATTACTTCACATCAATTACTTCTACTTCAAAGATAAGTACATCATTAGGCTTGATTTTCCCCCCTGGACGAGGATTAGCACCATAAGCTAATCCTGAAGGAATAATGAGCGTTCCTTTTCCGCCTTTTCCAAATAATGGAATACCTATTTGCCATCCTTTAACTACGCCTTTTAGAGGAAATGTAGCTGGTGCTCCTCTATCATAAGAAGAATCGAATACAGTTCCATCTAATAATGTTCCTTTATAATGAACAGTTACACTACTATTAATAGTAGGCATAGGTGCTGAACCTGTTCGTTCTGTGATGTAATAAATACCTTCTGGCGTTCTTTTAGCATCCAATTTATTATCAGCTACATACTTTTGGATGATATCCTCATCCAAAGATGCTTGTTGACCTACTTTTTCGCCAGCTCTTTTAGCTTGCTCATCTTTTTCCTTTTGAATAGCAGCTTCATCCATTACTTGAAGTAGTTCTACTTCAAAACTCAAAACAGCATTAGGCGGAATAACGCCTCCTGCTCCTTTTTCTCCATAAGCTAATGCCGAAGGAATAAGAAATGTGCCTTTTCCTCCTTCTTTCAATAAAGGAATAGATTCTTGCCATCCGGGAACTACTCTTGCTAATGGGAAAGTAATTGGTTCTTCTCTTTCATAGGAAGAATCGAATACAGTTCCATCAAGTAATGTTCCTTTGTAGTGAACCTTTACGATATCATCAGCAGTAGGATTTTTTCCTGTCCCTACTTTGTCTATGGTATAATGAATGCCAGATTCTGTTTTTTGAGTAGTCCACCCTTTTGTAGCTAAATACTCAATAATACCTTTCTGATCCTTTTCTGCTTGTCTCTTTGCCTTATCTTCTGGTCTGTAATGATCCAATAGCTCTACATCGAAAGCTAAGACAGTGTGTGGAGGAATATCACTTCCTGCACCTCTTTCTGCATAAGCTAATTCAGAAGGGATAAGAAATGTTCCTTTTTGTCCTATTTGTAATAAAGGAATGGATTTTTGCCAACCTGGAATAACTTGATCTAATGGGAATTCGATTGGTTCACCTCTTTCGTAAGAAGAATCGAATACTGTTCTAGCACTATCTAGCATATAGCCTTTGTAGTGGACATTCACGATGCTATTGGAATCGGGCTGTGTTCCATCTCCTTCTCCTGTAATATCGAAATAAATACCAGATGCAGTAGATTGATATTCTAGTTTACCTTCTGTAAGATATTGAAGTATGGTATTCTGATCTTTTTCTGCTTGTGTTGTAGGATTATCTATCATAGTCTTTTCGTATTGCTTGATGTACTTTGGTGTGCATGCTGCCAAGGAAATACAAGCTAGGATGAAAATGAATTGTAAGTATTTCATATTGAATAAATAAGTAAACGCTAGCTAGAATTAAGATTCTAGCTAGCGTTTTGTCATGAAAATATTATTGGAAATCTATGATTTCTACATCGAATACTAGAGGACTATCAGGTGGGATTTGTTCTCCACTTCCTCTTTCTCCATATGCTAAATAGGATGGAATAAGTAACGTTCCTTTTCCTCCTTTTCCAAATTTAGGAATTCCAAAAGACCAACCCGGTACTACTCCTTGTAAAGAGAATGTAGCTGGAGTTCCTCTTTCTACAGAAGAATCGAATACAGTTCCGTCTAGTAGTTTTCCTGTATAATGAACAGTAACTCTACTCGTAATATTAGGCTTTTCTTCTGAACCAGCTTCTTCTACCACATAGTAGATTCCATCTTCAGTTTTTTGAACATCTAGTTTGTTTTTCTTGATGTATGCTTGTAATGTAGCATCATCTTTTTCTCCTAATTTTGCTTTTCCAGGTCCAATGAACTGTGCTACTTTTTCTCTGAATGCTTTTTCTTGGCTAGCAGTATATTCTGCTTTACTTGAAATACTCAATAATTCTACATCGAAAATCAAAGGATCATTAGGTTTGATTTTTCCGCCTGGACGAGGATTAGGACCATAAGCCAATCCTGAAGGAATATAAAGTGTTCCTGAACCACCTTCTTTTAGTAGTGTAATACCTTCTGTCCAACCAGGGATTACATCTTTCAAAGGAAATTCCACGGGTTCGCCTCTGTCATAAGAAGAATCGAATACAGTCGTATCCAACAACATTCCTTTGTAGTGTACATTTACTACGTCTTCTGCTACAGGATTCTGTCCTTCGCCTTCCTTGGTAATGGTGTAATAAATACCAGATTCTGTTCTTTTGGCATCTATCTTATTGGCAATAAGGTAGTTAATGATAGCATTTTGATCTATGTCCTCTTGACTTGTAGGAGCTTCGTGCATTTGATCCTTGTACTGATTGGTATCGCAAGCACTAAGAATAAGGATGGGTAATACCAACCAAAGTAGGTTTAATTTTTTCATCATGATATTTTTAATAAAAAGAGATATTAAGAGTTTGTTTGAATTTGGCTTCTGGGAATAAAAATAATTTATTTTTTGCTTAAATAAAATGGAAAATTAGGATGATAGGTTTAGTTACCAAGCCTTATTTTCTAACGCAGTAGAAGCATAAAATGAATATTTTTAGTCAGAAGTGTTAAATTTAAACAAGTTTTAAGCTTGTTTTTGGAATTTAGGAGGCAAAAGTAATGATATACTTAAATATAAAGGCGTTTTAGTATCTATTAAATTAGAAGTTGCTCTGAATCAGTTTGAAATAAAAGGGATTAGACCACTTCGCTGAGAGAAAAACGATCGTTTATCTCAGCGAAGTGGTCTCTTACGCTACACTATTCCATAATCATAAAATTTCTTATCTATGCTCATCACAGGTATTCTTACTTCTACCCTTGTTCCTTTTGGATTATTATTGAAGTCGATTAAATCAATGGTATTAGTGGATAGTTTTATATTAGAAGATTGATTGAAAAGATCTAGTCGCTGTTTGGTAATCATCGTTCCCATAGAGCGGTGTGTACCAACAGCTTGGTATTCTTTTTGTCTCAGTACAGCCTCTGTTCTACCTATACCATTATCTTGAATGATACACATGAGGTTTTCTTCATCCTCCATTTTAAATGTAATGCTTACAAAGCCATTTTTTACATCCCTAATGCCATGCTTGATTGAGTTCTCGATATAAGGCTGAATAATCATAGGAGGAATGCCCATAATGTCTTCCTCCACATCGTCTTCTATCTTGATGGAATAATCAAAGTCTCCTTTGAAACGTTCTTTTTCTAACTCTAAATAATCGTCCAAAAACTTTACTTCATCTTCCAATGGAATAACCTCAAATTCTGAAAATTCCAAACTATTTCTAATGAGACGAGAGAACTTAGCAAAGAATATGGCAGCTTGTTCTGGATTATCTCCAGTAATATATCCTTGTATTGAATTCAAACTATTAAAGATGAAATGAGGATTCATTTGTGCACGCATTGCCTTGAGCTGGAGTTCTGTCGTTTGTAGACGAAGAAATTCTGTTTCTCGTTCTTTTTTCTCCGTTTCGTACTTCACTTCTAACTCTGTAAACGCCCTTGCTTTTTCTTCGTTGATGAATTTTTCTCTGCTCTCTGTATATTTAGTCTGGAATTGATATGCCTTGAAATAATCTCGCTCCTCCTCATAAAAAACAGATAAGTCCTTATATATGGCAGACATCTGTTTGTAATCGTCGCTTTTGATAGCAAAATTAAGAGCAGTATTATAATGCTCCAAGGCTTTTTCCTTTTTGCCTAATTCTGTATGTAACTGTGCTCTATACCTTTCCAATACAGAAAAATTGTAATCATCATCCAATCCTTGGTGCTGTCCATATAGTTTTTCAGCATAATTATACATCGCCAGAGCACTTTCGTAATTGCCTTGCATGAAGTATAATTGTCCTAAATTGGCAGATGCTCCTGCACGAGCATACTGACTCAAATCTTGTGGTGTCTCCGTGATGGCTTTTTTGAAGTATTGTCCTGCATTCTTGAATTTACGCATAGAACTATAAGCATTTCCAAGATGCAGATAATACCAAGCTAATCTCATTCCAAAACCAAAGGTTTCACATATTTTAATCACTTTGAGGTAAGACGCTACACTATTTTTTTTGTCTTCTCCTTTCATATAGGAAAAACCAAGGTTACTATAAATCTGAGTAAGTGTGTGGTAATCTTTTATGGTTTTTGGCGTCTTGCTCGACTCCACCAGAGTCCTAGCTTCCAGTAATAAGTCAATCGCTTTTTCGTAAACGAATTTTCGATTATACAGAATCGCTTTTTTATTCAATAAGCGAGCTTTGACCATTAGACACGGATAGGTTTTGAGCATACGAGAAGATTGCTCTAGCCAATAATCTGACTCGTCCAGCATATTAAGATTGAAATATGTTCCTGCCAAATCCAAGTAGATATCTGCTAATTGCTCATTGAAACCATCTTCTTCAAAAATTGCCTTAGCTTTATTAAGGTGTGCTATCGCCCAATTATAATTATAGGATTGGTTTTCTAAAAATGAACTGTAGGTGTGAAAGTACGCCATGAATTCATTCTGTCCTTTGGCTTCTGATAGATCTCTTAATTGAACTAAATAGTGTTCAGTTTTTTTGATATCAGTAAAACTATAATAATGAGCTAAATCACGAATAATCTGAAGCCTTTGGATAAGTCCTCCAGAATTAGTCAGTTGTTTTTCTTTCTGTGCTATGATTGTTTTATATGTATTGGCTATTCGCTGCATATGCTGTTCTTAATGTGGATGGCTAGATGTAGAGATATTAAGATTTTTAAATTGTGGATGTTCTAGAACTTAATCCATATTCTTTCTTATCTCTAGCAAATTCATCATAAAAATACGACAAAAAGCTATTAAATTACTTTTTATCTATATGTAGTAGTTAGGGAGTTAGTGAATAGGAAAATTATAACATACGCATCTAGCGGATTTTTATTAATTATTTACTCCCTAATGAAATATTCAAACCAATGTAGGCTCTTTCTGTTGCATGATAGACAATCGCAGCATTATTCAATAACGGTCTGCTTATTTCTGAATATCTTTAGGGAGTAGGCAATTATTAAAGTACGCGAAAGGAGAAGTCATATGCGTGTATTATCTTCCTATTCCCTTAGAATATAAAATTAAATTAAGAAATGAAAAAAGGATTAGTATTCATCATAAGTATTTTTTTATTCCAAAGTATTCTTTCTGCACAATCTTCATTTGATGTAGAGATAGATAGGTTGAAATCAGAAACGCAAGCTAATATTACTGTGAATTATCATACAGGAAATGCTAGTTTTATTCAGTTCCCTAGAGAAGCCCCATTAGTATTAGAAGGGAATAGCATCATTGAAAAAGTGAATTCGTTTTTTGATAGATATGAAAATGTCTTTATTGAGAATGCTACCACACGTTGGATAGAAAAGGAGAGTGATAATGATATATTATTAAATACGCATCACATTACATTATTGCAGTATGTGAATGATATTCCTGTCTTTGGTTCAGAATTGAAATTTCATTTCGATGCTGCATTGAATATTACAGCTATTAATGGTCACGTTTTTCCATCTATTAATGTGAATTTATCTCCAATAATTCAAGAGGATATAATTAGGAGTCAGATGATAGAAAAAGTATCGAATAAATATGATTTATCCACGAGCTATCCTTTATCTGTGAATGAAATAAGTTTGTATTATTATCGGGAAGGCACGATACAAAACAAACCTATGGGGAAAGATTACTTGGTGTATTTTGCTGAAATAAGTAATGCTCAAGGGGTAAAGGAAGCTGTTTTTATAGATGCACAGACAGGTAAATTGGTAGAATCCTATTCTGCTATATGCCACCTTTTAGAAAGGCGTTTATATGAAAATAATTTGAATAATCTGATATGGGAAGAGAATGCTCCGTTCCCTGGGAATCTAGATGTATGGGAACAGAAAGCTATTGTTAGTACGATATATACCTATAATTTTTTCAAAAACACATTTGGACATATTTCTTATGATGATAATGATGCTCCAATGCTGATAGTAGATGAGTCAGATCAAATAAATTGTCCTAATGCTACATGGAATGGAACGAGTACTAATTTTTGTATAGGTGTAGGATCTGATGATGTGGTTGCTCATGAATGGGGTCATGCTTATACAGAGTATACCTCCGACCTTATTTATGCTTGGCAATCTGGTGCATTGAATGAGGCGTATTCAGACATATGGGGTGAAACGATAGATCTTATCAATAATTATGATGATTATGATGAGGATTTGTCAGAAAGGATAGAATGTAATAGTTCAGAAAGATGGCTACTAGGGGAGGACGCTTCTGGCATAGGAGGAGCACTTCGAGATATGTGGAATCCTAATTGTCGAAACCATCCAGCAGGGGTATTGGATACAATGTATTATTGTGAAGATGGAGATAATGGAGGCGTTCATAGGAATTCTGGGATTATTAATCATGTGTATGTTTTATTGGTAGATGGAGGGAGTTATAATGATCAGATAATTAATTCGATTGGAATGACCAAGGCAGCTCACATCTTTTGGAGGGCACAGATTATCTATCTTAATCCAGTAAGTGATTTCGTTGATTTTGCAGATGCATTAGAAGCATCATGTATGGATTTGCTAGGTGTCAATTTAGAAAATTTGTCTACAGCCACTCCTTTGGGTTTGTCTGGAGAAAGTATAACATTAGAAGATTGTTTATCAGTATCTGCAGTTATTGAAGCTACTCAATTAAGAGCAGCACCTGATTGTAATTGGCAGCCATTACTGATGTCCGATGCTCCTACTATTTGCGAAGAAGTTGATAGCATTTTTTATGAAGACTTTGAAAATGGTTTAATTGGCTGGATACAAGAAGGACTTCCTGTAAATCCTGCTTCTTGGGATCTCAGAGAATGGACGATAGAGTCAGAATTACCAGATGATAGAGAAGGATCTGCTATTTTTGTTCCTAATCCAGTAATAGGAGATTGTCAGGGGGATTTAGAAAACGGAATAGTTAGATTAGAGAGTCCAGTAATAGATATTCCTGGAGGCGATGAAGTATTTCCACATTTATCGTTCGAGCATTATGTAGTTACAGAAGGGATGTGGGATGGTGGAAACATCAAATACAATCTGGATAACCAAGGCTGGGAAATATTACCAACAGCAGCCTTCTCATTCAATCCTTATAATCTTGAGTTGAACGGTGGCGGGAATGATAACCCAATGGCAGGCGAACCTGCTTTTTCTGGAAGGAATCAAGGTTCTTTATTTGGTTCTTGGGGAGAGAGTCAGATAGATTTGAATGTAGTTGGAGCGACTGGAGGAAGTAGTATACAACTAAGATGGGAATTAGGGGAAGATGGTTGTAATGGAGCGATAGGTTGGTATGTAGACAATATATTGGTTTACACCTGTAATACTGGCACTGTAGCTAATGAAAATGCGTTAACTAATGATAATATTACTATTTCGCCAAATCCTTTTGAGGGTAGAATTCTTATCGAATTAGGGAATGATACACAAGGTCAAAGTCAAATTGATATCATCGACATTTCTGGAAAGATGGTATTTTCTAAAAGTCAGATAGTAACTTCTAGTTCATCATTAGTTTTAGATGAATTGGATTATATGTCATTAGGAATTTATATCATTAGAGTTCAGGTAGGAGATAAATTATTTGTGCAGAAAATAGTTAAGATTTAACAAATAATCGCTGTTCCTTTAAAACAAGAAAGGCATCCAATTTTGGATGCCTTTCTTGTTTATTCCTATTTGAAATAAATGCCAAGACAAAATTATATATAGAATGATGTCTTGGTACTTATACGCAATTGAATAATATATTTCGTATTGGATATGTTTACTCATTAGTGAGATGACGAGGCACAAAATACAGTCGTAGCCATAGCTACGACGAGTATTTGTAACGAAGTAATCTTGCGAATGAGTCCATTTATATACGAAAGGTATTATATATTAATTCATCTTGATCAATTCTCTAGTCAATAATTCAGAACCAATATTTATTCTAACCAAATATACGCCAGAACTCATGGCCGCCATTTCATCTATATTGATGATGTGTTTGCCAGCAGGCATAGTACCTTGATTGGTATAATGTACTTGCTTTCCTGTGATATCGAATACTTCTATTTCCACATTTTTGGTAGCTAATAAAAGTACATCTATTACGACATTGTTTTGGAATGGATTAGGATAGATATCTAAAGAACCTATTGTACTAGGAAGGCCCTCTACATTCGTAACACATTCTGTATTAAATATATGGCTGGTATAGTCACTTAATTCTAAATTATCGCAAAGTGCCCTTACTTCAAATGTATATTCTGAACAAGCAACTAATCCAAATAGATTATACATTGGTGAGAATTGAGAAGTTTCATTCCATGTTGTTTCCCAAGCTCTCTTATATCTAATGAGGTATTGTCCAGCATCAGCTACAGCATCCCATGTAAGAGAAGCATTGTCATAATTTACATCAGATTGGAGATTAGTAGGAGCATCACATCCTGTGGATTCAAACACAAGATTTACAGTAACTGTACTGTCACAACCCCAATAATTACTCAGTACTTCTGTTCCTGTAGGATTCGCTTCATTATAAGTAACACCATCTACACTTACACTATATCCATCTCCTTCTTCTCCAATATAAGAAACATCATTAGTTGTATTAGGATAATAAATTAGGTTGACATTGACTGTACTATCCAATCCATTGCTGGCTCCTCCTACGATGATTTCAATTCCAGTAGGATTTGCTTCGTCATAGATAGTTCCATTCACAACTACTTGATAGTTATCTCCTTCACAACCTGTATAGTTTTCATTTCCTTCGCCAGGAATAACAGGATTAAATACTAGGTTGACAGTAACTGTACTATCACAACCTAAATAATTAACTAAGACTTCTGTTCCTGTAGGATTCGCTTCATTATAAGTTGTTCCATCGATATCTACGCTATATCCATCTCCTTCATCTCCAGTATAGGAAACCATTTCAGAAGATGCAGCATTAAATACCAAATTGACAAAAATGGTACTGTCCTGTCCGCTTACTGCTCCGTTTGGTATCACTTCTGTTCCTGTAGGATTCGCTTCAGTATAAGTAACTCCGTTTACATCCACACTATAGTTATCACCTTCACATCCAGTATAATTTGCATAGCTTTGTCCAGGAATGCCTGGTACAAAAAAAGCAGTGATTACGTCATCCATTTCTATTGCCAGTTGAATAGCTTCTGAAAGCTGATCTGGAGCGAAAACATGGTTGGCTACTGTCCAATAATCGAAATCCCATCCTATAGCTGACTGTGCAGTCAAGGTCATTTCTGTATTTCCAAAATAATCTCCTACAAAAGGGTAGGATAGTGGATTAAGTGTATTCACTAAAACTTCATTAGGAGAACCTACTGGTTCTATATTTATAGTAATGTCAAAAGGGCCTGTTACATCATAACAATCTACGATTCCCTGATCGATTATAGTACATCTAGATTGGATGAAAGATCTTAATTCCTCTACATTATTGAGCCATTGAGCCATTGAGCCACCCCATTTAGCAATTTGGCGAGGCATTTCTGGAGCGATTTCAGCGATCA
>JBNMOV010000070.1:0-15324 GCA_051275765.1 Maribacter sp.
ACAACCCACAACCCCAAAACAAAAGCAGCAAGAATCTCGATCCTTGCTGCTTTTACTATAATCCCATCTTTTCAAGAAGCTATTTAAGTTAGTGAAACGAATTCAATAACCTGAGCCAGAATGGGTAGTAATTTTTCCTTCTAAAGAATTACTACCCATTCTGGCTCAATTTATTAAATATGTTTCACTTAGTATTTCATCAACCACTCTACTTTTTCTACTAATCTCTGTTTAGGTTGGAAATCTTTTTCTAATTCTGCTGAAAAAGGAACTGGTGTATCCAAACTGGCTACTCTTACTACAGGACCATCTAAATGCTCGAATAAATGTTCAGAAATATAGGCTGCAATTTCTCCACCAAGACCGCCAAACATACAGTCTTCATGCAAGACGACGATCTTTCCTGTTTTCTTTACGGTGGCTTCTATCGCTTCATAATCTAATGGCTGTAAGGATCTTAAATCTAAAACTTCTATATCTACATTCATTTCTTCAGCCAACTGAGTTGCCCAATGTACACTCGCTCCATAAGTAATGATAGATAAATCTGAACCTTCTCTGGCTATGCTTGCCTTACCTATTTCAATCGTATAATAATCATCTGGAATTTCTTGCGAAAGGCTTCTATACAATGCCTTATGCTCAAAGTACATGACTGGATTAGGATCTTCCAACGCTGCTAATAATAAACCTTTGGCATCGTATGGATTACTTGGATAGACAACTTTCAAACCTGGCGTATGTGTGAACCATGCTTCGTTGGTTTGTGAATGAAATGGACCTGCTGTCGTACCTCCTCCACAAGGCATACGAACAACTACATCCGCTTTTTGTCCCCAACGATAATGAGATTTAGCTAGATTGTTTATAATTTGATTGAAACCACAAGTCACGAAATCTGCGAACTGCATTTCAACCATCGCTTTCCAGCCTTTGATACTTAAGCCCATTCCTATTCCTAGGATGGCACTTTCGCAAAGTGGTGTATTTCTCACTCGACCTTTTCCAAATTCTTCCATGAATCCGTCTGTGATCTTGAATACTCCACCATAATCTGCGATATCTTGTCCCATCAATACTAAATTATCATGCTTTCGCATAGATAGTCGAAGTCCGTCTGATATGGCATCTATTAATCTTTTATCAGATGTAGCTGCTGTCGCTGGAGTCGTTTCTATAAAATGATGTGGAGCATATACATCTGCTAATTCTTGCTCTATAGTAGAAGAAATGATAGGCTCATTGTCTGCAAATTTAAGGGCTGTTTCTATTTCTTTTTTGATCTGTGCTTTGTAAGTCAATATTTTGGTTTCATCCAAGATATATTCCTTTAGCAGGAATGCTTCAAAGTTCAATAATGGATCTTTTAATGCCCATTCATCCATGAGATCCTTAGGAACATATTTAGTACCAGATGCCTCTTCATGCCCTCTCATACGAAAGGTTTTGCATTCTACTAAAATAGGTCTTGGATTCTCTCTCAAGTCCTCTGCCAATGCTTCTATCGTGCTATATACTTCTAGGATATTATTGCCATCTATTTCTATGGCTTCCATTCCATATCCTATGCCTCTATCTGCTAGTTTGATGCAGTTATATTGTTCGCTAGTAGGTGTAGATAATCCGTAGCCATTATTTTCTATGACAAAAATAACTGGCAACTTCCAAACAGAAGCTACATTGAGTGCTTCATGAAAATCTCCTTCGCTGGTTCCTCCTTCTCCTGAGAATGCTACAGAAATTTTGCCTTCTTCTGCTAATTTGTGTGCTAATGCTACTCCACTAGATAATGCCAATTGTGGCCCTAAGTGGGAAATCATTCCTACGATATTATAATCCTGTGTTCCGAAGTGAAAGGAACGATCCCTTCCTTTGGTGAACCCAAGTTCTTTTCCTTGCCATTGGCAAAATAATCGTTCTAACGGAATTTCTCTTGTGGTGAATACGCCCAAATTCCTATGCATAGGAAATATATATTCCTCTGGAAGCAATGCTGATGTCACTCCTACAGAAATTGCTTCTTGTCCTATTCCAGAAAACCATTTACTGATTTTTCCTTGACGAAGGAGTTTGAGCATTTTTTCTTCAATCATTCTAGGTCTCAATAGATTGAAGTATAATTGTTCGAGCAGCTCGTCTGAGAATTTCTCTCTATTATATTTGATATTAGATCTGGTAATCGTAAGCATCTTATCTTGGTTAAGGTTTTGTCTATCCTTTATAAGTGAAATAAATTCACTGAGGGATTTATTTGATCAAGGCAAAGGTAATACTTAATGGTGTTAGGTGCTATACTTTAATGGAGTTTCGTTTACTTAGAAACGTAAGCACCAAGCCAAATTAAATTATAGTTTATAATGACATCTTTTATAGCTCTACTCTTCGTTACAAAAATACTCTCTATGCTAAGGCATAGCTCTGTTTTTGAGCCTTGATTAGCTATAAAATACACTCATCCTAATCCTATATATAATTTTGGGTTGGTACTTAGCATAAAAAAACCCTTACCTAAGGGGGAAGGTACGGGTTTAATACCAATTTGAATTTATAAAGTCGCATTGGGTTTGCTTAAGGATTTGTGTGAGTACTAGGCAAAAAACACAGACATAGCCGTAGCTGTGGCGAGTATTTTTAACGACGTAATCGCTCAAATCCTTGGAATTATATGCGACATTTATGATTCAAATTGGTATAATATCCTCGATGAATATGACTAACAGATTTCCAGCTGAGCTGTAGAACTGTAAGCCAAAATATTCCTGAGGGTTTCCTTTTTAGGAGAAAACTTTACTTTTGGAAGTTTCCCGTAGCCTTCTTTCAGCGTTTGGTATTCTTCCTTCAGTTTCCAATCAGCACCGATTTGTTCAGTTATATGAATAGATTCCTTAGCAGAGGTTTCTTTGTAAATAAATCTAATTAAATCTTCTGTAGTGTAATTATTATTGATCATACGCAGTTATATAAATTTTTGTTAACAATTTCGGTTTTCAATGTAATTTTTACAGGTAATTACATTGTTCGTATTATAAACAACCCCACAGATACAATTATTGTATCTGTGGGGCAAAATTTACTTCTGTAGAATGTTAAAAAACAGAATAACTGTCTATTAAGTACCAAGCCAAATTAAATTATAGGTTATAATGGCATCTTTTATAGCTATTCTTCGTTACAAAACACTCACTATGCTAAGGCATAGTTCCGTTTTTTGTGCCTCGGTTATCTGCAAAATACACTCACTATTATCCTATATATAATTTTGGCTTGGTACTTATAACAAAAAACTTATTTTACTCTATACCAGTATTGAGAACGACCTATAGCAGTAAAACGACCTATATAGCCCTTTACTTTTAATTTTCCGTCTCCTACTATTTGGATATAGCAATTATATTCTTTTCCATTCTCTGGATCTGTGATAGTTCCATCATCATAGTAGTCTCCTGTTTTTTCTAAGCCTTCTAGAATAATCAAACCTTCTATTTTTTGATCTTTCTTGTCCCCTTTGCATTTTTCACAGACTGAATCAGTCTTACTTTCATCTAATACTTTCACTATTTTTCCGTATAGCTTTCCTCCTTGCTCATATATATCTACATATGCCTTAGCATTTCCTGTAGCATCATCTATTGTTTTCCATTGACCTATATAGTCAACTTGTGCAAATGAAAGAGTGGCGATTGCTGTAAAAAGGAGTGTTAACATCAAGTGCTGTAACTTCATCTTAAATATTGATTTATTGATTGAAAAAATATTGAATATTCAGTAACAAAAATAATGATAATTCCTGTTGCTGTATATCGATTCACTAAAGTAATACAAATGAAAATATGATCATAGAGATTATATTTGGTTTAACAAGGGTATAACAGCCTCATTTGTTTTTTAAGATTTACAAACCAAATTAGTCATCTATTTGTTACTTTTGACGTTAGCTACTGATTTAAGTAACACAATACATCATACATTTTCATTTAAAAGTTGTTTAAAGATAATTTAATTATTTTCAAATAATTTTTCTAAAAACATAAAATAACATGAAGGATTTTTTAAACTTAAAAAGAAAGGTAGAGCAATATAAGGCGGTATTAAAAAATACGAATACCTATAGACAAACCTGGAAGGATAGTCTTAAAAATGACATCGTAACTGCTCTTGAATTGATGTGTAAAGAAACAGGACTGAATGCGAAAGTAGGTGTGAAGACTGGCTTGGAAAATTTGGAAGCTATCACCCTTTCTTTTGGGGATACGAAAAGTGGTATGTATCAAAAAGTGAGTGATGATATACAACGCCATATGATTAAAAATAACGGAGCGTTGATTTATCAACAATTATTCAATGGTAAAATCATTGTATTGATCAATTATCCTTTTATTGAAAGTTATGGTCAGCCTTCACCACCTAAGACGATTGCGATTTATAGGCCAGAGGAATTGAAAACTCCTTTTTTGACTAGGCACTTGGAAGAGTTCGTAACAGAAATCACTAATTGGGAGGATTATGATGATGATGAACCAAATAAGCGTTTAGGATTTGAGCTTAATTTTCAGACTAATCTGGATGAGGAGGCAGAGGTTTAAATTACAAATCTCTTTCTTTAGATATAAAAAAGGGTTTGACTTACGTCAAACCCTTTTTATTTTTACAATTTACCGTGGCACTGTTTAAATTTCTTACCACTTCCGCAAGGACAAGGATCATTTCGCTTGACCTTAGGAGCAGCTCGTTTTACCGTTTCTATTGGTTTTCTTTGCATAGCTGCTTCAGCTGCAGTTCGTCCACTTCTTTGTGTATCTGTTCCACCATCTGCGTTAGCTTTATTGGTCTGAACTTTACTCAAATCCGTTTTCTGTTCTTTCGCCTTTTCCAAGGTCTTTTCTTCTGAACGGAAATGTAATCCACCTTTCATTAGATAAGAAACTACATCTCTATTGAATTCACTCATGAAACGTTCGAAGAAATTGAATGCCTCAATTTTATATTCCACCAATGGATCTTTTTGCTTGAACTGAGCTGCTTGAACAGTCGTTCTCAATTCATCCATGCTACGTAAATGCTCCTTCCAAGCATCATCCAATAATGCTAGCGTAATCGTCTTTTCAATATCCTTCATGATACTCTTACCAGAAGAATCCATAGCTTTTTCTAAATCAGCAGCTATATGCAATGCCTCTGCTCTACCATCTGTAAACGGAATAGAAATTCGCTTATAGCGATGCCCTTCGTTTTCGTAAACTTGCTTACAGATAGGAAGTAATACTTCCTTTACATTTTCTGACTTTCGCTCATAAGCATCCATGACCTGATCCAAATATACTTGGATGACATCATTCATATGACCTGTTTCAAACTGGTCTGCTTCTATGGATGGATCTACTCCCATCACTCGAAGTGATTCCTCTCTGAAAGAATCAAAGTTACCTTCACTTGAATTTTTATGGATATATACTAATTCTTCTATCAAGGACATGAACATAGAATTCAAATCCAAAGATAAACGATCTCCTTTGAGTGCGTTACGCCTTCTTTTGTAGATAGCCTCTCTCTGGATATTCATGACATCATCATATTCCAATAGACGCTTACGAATACCAAAGTTATTTTCTTCTACTTTCTTTTGTGCTCTTTCTATGGATTTTGACACCATACCATGTTGGATGACTTCGCCTTCTTCGTAGCCCATCTTATCCATCAACTTGGCGATCTTCTCAGAACCAAACAAACGCATTAATTTATCATCCAAAGAGATATAAAACTGGGATGAACCAGGATCTCCTTGACGACCCGCACGTCCTCTTAATTGTCTATCTACACGTCTGGAATCATGTCGTTCTGTACCAATAATCGCCAAACCTCCAGCAGCTTTTACTGCATCAGATATTTTGATATCCGTTCCACGACCTGCCATATTGGTTGCAATCGTTATATTTCCTGGATGACCTGCCGTTGCTATGATGTCTGCTTCGCGTTGGTGTTGTTTCGCATTCAAAACATTGTGCTTAATGTTTCGCATCTGAAGCATACGACTCAGTTTTTCAGAAATATCTACATTCGTTGTACCAACTAGGATAGGTCTTTTCTGATCAGATATTTTTACAATATCATCTATAACTGCGTTGTATTTTTCTCTATCTGTACGATAAACCAAATCATCTCTATCATCTCTTGTAATTGGACGATTCGTAGGAATAACCACTACATCTAATTTGTAGATTTCCCAAAATTCTCCTGCTTCCGTTTCTGCTGTACCCGTCATACCAGCCAACTTGTGGTACATTCTAAAGTAATTCTGCAAAGTAACAGATGCATATGTCTGTGTCAAATCTCCAATCTTCACACTTTCTTTCGCCTCCAGAGCTTGGTGCAAACCATCTGAATATCGACGACCTTCCATGATACGTCCAGTTTGCTCATCTACGATTTTCACTTGGCTGTCCATTACTACATAATCTACATCTTTTTCAAAGAGTGTGTATGCTTTTAGTAATTGACTAACTGAATGTAATCTTTGTGCCTTATTAGAATATACTTGTACTGCTTCTATTTTGGCAGCTTCTTTTTCATCATCTGGCATAGCAGAATCAGCATCTATTGCCATGACCAATTCTGTAATATCATCCATGACAAAGAAGTCAGGATCATTTCCTCCTTTAGCCAAGAAATCTCCTCCTATCTCTGTAAGATCTACCTGATTGTTCTTTTCATCTATTGTAAAGAGCAATGGTTCATAAACCAAGTTCATGTTCTTACTTTGCTCCTGCATGTAGAAGTTTTCTGTCTTCTGCATTTCTACCTTCGTGCCTGGTTCGCCTAAGAATTTAATCAAAGGACGGTATTTAGGTAATGCTTTGTGAGCACGATATAAAGCTAGTCCTGCTTGTCCTTCTTCTACTCCTAGATTTCCTTCTTTGAAGCCTTTTTTGGCTTCTGCCAAATATTGAGTAGCTAATTTCCTTTGTGCATCTATCAGACTTTCCACTCTTGGTTTCAGTGGATTGTATTCTTGCTGATCTCCTTGTGGAATAGGTCCTGAAATAATCAAAGGTGTACGAGCATCATCTACCAAAATGGAATCAATCTCATCCACCATAGTATAATGGTGTTTGCGTTGTACCATTTCTTCTTGAGAACGCACCATATTATCCCTTAGATAATCGAAACCGAATTCGTTGTTCGTTCCATAGGTAATATCACAAGCATATGCTTTTTTTCTACCCTCTGAGTGTGGGCGATAATGATCGATACAATCTATCGTCAAATACAAGAACTCCATAATAGGTCCGATCCATTCGCAATCTCTTCGAGCTAGGTAATCATTCACTGTGACTACATGAACACCATTTCCTGCTAGTCCATTCAGATAAGCTGGTAATGTGGCGACAAGTGTCTTACCTTCTCCTGTTTGCATTTCTGCAATCTTACCATCATGCAATACCATACCACCTATGAGCTGTACATCGTAATGTAACATGTTCCAAGTGATCTCTGCACCAGCTGCGGTCCAAGAATTTTTCCAAGTGGTGGTATCACCAGTTACACTTATGTAGCTCTTTTTAGGATTAGCTGCTAATTCTCTATCGTGATCAGTAACAGCTGTCGTTAGTGTTTCATTATCACAGAAACGTTTGGCGGTTTCTTTTACTACTGCAAAAGCTTCTGGCAAGATTTCTTTCAGTACGTCTTCCAAGTGAATATCTCGCTCCTTGATGAGTTCATCTACTTTCTCGAATAGCTCTTCTTTGGCATTGAAATCTGGCTCTTCTTCAGCCTGTAATCTAGCATTTGATATATCATCATTGATTCCTGCAAGGTGTTCGCTTATCCTTGCACGAAATTCGATGGTTTTATTACGTAGTTGATCGTTGGAAATATTTGCCAGTTGGCTGAATTCCTCATTAATTCGCTCTACATAAGGAGTGTATTCTTTTACATCCCTATCATATTTGGTACCGAATAATTTTCCGATAACCTTTGTGAAGCCTTTAAGCATAATTTTTTTATTGTCAGATTTTAGTGGATTAATTCATAAATCTTGCTGTACCCAAGATTTGTATTTATGAATTCTTGTCCACTAGCATGATTTTGTATGATTCAAATCATGCTAATATGTTGTGCTGTAATATCTGTTTTTAGTTCTAAGTGAAACGAATATTACAAAATGCTTTCATCTGTTTTGTGAAACAGATTCCAAAAATAGTCTATTCGTAGGATAATCGCACGAGTTTCCTATTGCTTTAAAAAAATTTAATACGCACATATTGTTCCAACACATAAAAAAGCTGTTTAGATGTGTCATATTGGCAGAAAAGGAAAAACATGCAGAAAAAATGTCGTAAAAACATAGTAAACTGTTATTAGTGGTTAAAAATGAGTTAAAAGGATTTGGCTCTATTGTTTAGAACAGAAGTAAATCCATATATTGGGATTGTGATTGGGATATTAGTTAATTTTTATCCTCCATTCTTAATAATTAAGTTTGCCTGAGCCATTCATCCAATGATAAAATAGGCGAATCCATTTAAATAAAGTTCTAATATGAAATTAATCAAGACATTTGTAATTTTCCTTTTTGTATCAGCAATAGCTGTAAGTACATCTGCACAGAAGATAGTACCAGAAATAGATGTAAAAACTTTGCAAGGTCAGTCTGTTAATATTCAGGATTATACTAATAAAGGCCAAATAACTGTCCTTAGTTTTTGGGCGACATGGTGTGCTCCTTGTAAAAAAGAATTGAATGCTATTTCTGATGTATATGAGCAGTGGCAAGAAGATTACGATGTACAACTTGTAGCTGTGACAATAGATGATTCTCGTGCATTGCGTAAGGTAAAACCTATGGTGGATGGTTTCAGTTGGGATTATATTGTATTGAGTGATGCTAATGAGGATTTGAAGAAGGCATTGAATTTCCAAACTGTACCTCAGACTTTCCTTATTGATCAAGAAGGAAATATCGTTTATTCTCATTCTGGCTATAGTCCTGGTGATGAAAATGAGTTGGAAGAGAAGATAGCAGAATTGGCTACTCCAGCAGTAGAAGAAGTTGAAGCTCCAACAGAACTTGATGCTAGTGGCAAGAAGGGAAAGAAGAAGAAGAAAAGAAATAAAAAAGGAGAGTAAGTTGTGATACTTATTCTTTAAGAATAACTTCGATTGGAATCATTTTAATTAGAGCCGTTTCACTTATGTGGAACGGCTCTTTTGGATTTAAGAGAGAGACGCTTCGCTTCAGGGTGAGGAGAGAGGGTCTCTTTGCTACCTGATTTTTTTTCTATCAACGAAGCGGATCGGATAGTAAGATTTTTTCGTACTTTTATATCACTAAATATAATGATGTATGAATTGGTTTAAATTTTCCTTTTTGCTTTTAATTGGTTTACTTATTTCCAGCCAAATATTGGCAGAAACTAGAAGGTATCGCTGTATGTTTTCGGCAGATCCTGCAACTACGATGACTGTAGGTTTTGAGCAATATAATGGTTCAAGTAATCCTTTTGATGATGAAGGAACTGCTACACTTTATTATGATACTAGTCCTCATGGCTCTAATGAAGCTGATTATGCTTTTAGTCAAGGCGTAGATAGAGAAGTTGATCACAAAGGAATGGACAATAAGTTCGTTCGCTTGACTGACTTAACTCCTGATACCAGATATTACTTCATCATTAAAGATGACCAAGGAACAAGCCAAGTGTTTTTCTTTGAAACATTATCAGATGATCCTACTAAAAGGCTTTCTATCATCGCAGGTGGCGATTCTAGGGATATTCCAATTTTGGATGATGATATTGGCAGACAGAATGCGAATAAGTTAGTTGCTAAATTAAGAGCAGATGTCATTCTATTTGGTGGCGACATGACTTTTAGTGATGATGTAACTTCTCCTATAGATCTGAACGAATGGCCAGAATGGATGGATGATTGGCAATTGACGATTAGTAATGACGGAAGAATTACGCCTATCATTACAGCCAGAGGAAATCATGAATTAAATAATAATTCTATTTATCATTTCTTTGATGTGCCTAATTCAGATATTTATTATTCATTAAGTATTGGAGGTGGATTATTGCAAACAGTTACTTTGAATTCGGAAATTTCACGTTTAGGAAATCAGTTGACTTGGTTAGAAAGTTCTTTGTCAGAAACTTGTGCTAATTGGAAAATCGTACAATATCATCGCCCTACTCGACCACATGATAGCGATAAGGACGAACAGGATGATCAGGCAGATAATTGGTCGCCTTTATTTGAGGAACATGGTGTGCAATTGGTTATAGAGAGTGATGCACATCTTTGCAAATATACTTATCCGCTCCTTAGAAGTGATGATGCAGGAAGTACTGAAGGTTTCGTGAGAGATGATGAAAATGGTGTACTTTATATTGGTGAAGGTGGCTGGGGAGCTGAACTTCGTGAGGTGGATGATGCTAAAGATTGGACAATGGCTCATGAGACTGCTAATCAATTCAAGTGGATATTCGTAGATCAAGATAATATAGAAATAAGGACGATCAATACAGATAATGCGGATAGTGTTACTCCTAAAACTGATATTGATGATAAATTCAGTATGCCTAATAATATTGATGTTTGGAATCCTACTATAACTGACGCTGCTGGTGTAACTTCTTATAATAGTGGCGTATTGACCTTGAATAACCCTACGAATCCTATATTGGATTTGGGCGAAGATTTTGAGATTGATTTTGTTAATGGAGCTACAACTACCTTGGATGCAGGAACTGAATTTGATAGCTACTTATGGAATACAGGCGAAACTACTTCTAGTATTGAAGTGAGTATGGAAGGGAATTATTCTGTAACTATAGTAGAAAATGGCTGTACTCTTACTGATAATATTGAAATGGGACAAACGCTATCCATCAATCAACTAGATTCAGAAAAATATCAATTTTCTGTTTCACCTAATCCTGCTAAAGGTTTCATTTCTGCACAAATTTCTTCTACTGAATATACTAATATGATATTGAAGTTGGTGGATATGAGTGGGAAGTTATTAAGAGAAAAGAACGTTCAGTTATCTGCAGGAGACAATAAGGTTGATTTCCTTTTGAGTGACATTAGTAGTGGGATGTACTTCATGGTTTTGGAGCAAGATGGAGCTGTTTTAGTGGAAAAATTTGTAGTTTCTAAGTAATTATACACTCTCCTTGATTCATTGAGAAGGACTTTATTTTGTGTGGATGATGTTGACGAATAAAAAACTGGAGGCTTTTATTTTATTGCTATTTCAAATTTCTACTGTGGCTCTTTTGCTGGGGAGAGGCTGGCAGTTTATCTTTAAGAGTACGCCTTTTAATAGTTTTTTCTTCCATCCTAATATCATGAATCCTGTCGTAGAATATGTTTTCCAGACCGATTGGAAAGATTATTTGACTAATCCAAAATGGGGAAATCATTACGATTATTTTTTTAATGGTGTAGGAATTTATTTATGGATTTCTATTTTTGTTATTTTATTTATTCGTCAAATTCCTTCTTGGATTACTGCGATTAATTTATGGTCGCTGTCTTTTATTTTAGTCTTTTTATCTTTTTGTTATTTTATTGATAAAGGGCTTCAAGTTGGGCAGTTTATTGAGCATTTTTTGCAATTTTCGAGTCCTTTGTTTTTATATTATTGGTTCTTTAAGTATTTAACCCCTCCTACCCTCCCCAAAGGGGAGGAAGTTGATACTAATTCCTCCCCTTCGGGAAGGGTTTTTAGTCACAAAAAGCTTATCCTATTTCTAAAAATCGCCACTGCTCTCACATTTATTGGACATGGTTTATATGCTATTGGTTATTATCCTCGACCAGGGAAATTTATTGATATGATGATCAAGGGATTTGGCACTACAGAAGATCAATCTATATTGTTCTTAAATATTGTAGGCTATCTGGACATTATCGCTGCATTGGCTTTATTCATTCCTTTCAAAAAGGTGCAAAAAATAGCTTTATCTTATATTATAATTTGGGGATTCTTGACTGCATTAGCGAGGATGTATAGTAATATTAATTGGAATATGGGCTGGTATAGTATTAAACAATGGATGCCAGAATTTTTGATGCGTTTTCCTCATTTCCTATTGCCTTTGGTACTTTTTATTTTGCTTTTTCAAACTCAGATACATAAGGGACGATAAACAAATAAACGCTACATTCTAACTTGCCTTTTTGTTGGCTAACTTCGTTGAAAATACTCGCCATAGCTACGGCTATATCTGCGTTTTTCGCCTTATTAGCCAACAAAAATCCTGCCTTATAAGTTGTATCGTTTATTTATTTCTCATCCCTAATTTACAAAAATATATCATACGACTCCAAGATAATCTAGTTCATAAAAAAAGCGGTTAGCTCAATCCTAAAATTCAGATCAACCTAACCGCTTCTATTACTACAATCTATGGACTATCGTCTATCAATTAAAAATTATTCCACAGAAACACTTTTCACATTATCATCATAAACCCGATCTATCAAAATTCTCAAAGGATCTACAGCTGCTTTTGCAGGTAATTCATCTAGCGTATATTCTAATTTTACGTTTTCTTTATCTAGAAGAACTCGCTCTCTAAATAGCAACTCTTTTTCATCGCTATCTTTATAAAAACCAATATCTACCCAATCGCTGATAGGCACTTCATCGACATTTCCTTCTGGATTTGCCTTTATTTTTTTAGCAATGATATCTAGTGTGACTTCGTACTTTCCAGCAGCATTTTTCACACATTTGGTTTCATCCAATCGTAGATCATATAGCGTAATATCTTCAAACCAATCCTTGATCAAATACTTCAAGGAATCTGGAACTCTAGGTTCTAAATATCGCATAAAATCATTAGAAGTTGGATATGGTGGTTCTTGATATCTGTATTCTTCTAAGAAACCTTGCAATGCTGCATTCACACTATCTTCTCCTATATAATCCTGCAAAGCATAAAGGATCACAGAGCCTTTTCCATAATGGATATGTCCTTGGTTTTCAACTTTATGCAATGGCAATTCCTTTTCAGATTCATTACTTCTACCTCTTAAGTATCTTCGTAAATCATACTTCAAGAAATCTTTCATTTCTAAAGGCGTAGATTCCTGTTTCATGACCATCAAAGAAGAATATTCAGCGAAACTCTCACTCAACATGGTAGAACCTTGCATGTCCGCACCTATTACTTGGTGTGCCCAATATTGGTGTGCCATTTCATGTGCAATCACTGCTTCTATCACATTATTTTTTTTCTCTTCTCCTTCATTTTCCTCCATATTAATAATGAATCCAAATGCCTCAGAATATGGCATCGTCCCTGGAAATGCTTGAGCAAATGTGGAGTAACGAGGAAACTCGATAATCCTTGCTTGCTTATGATAATAAGGTCCAAAATTCGTAGTATAATATTCCAATGATTTCTGAACAGCATCTAGCATCATCTGGATATTGACTTCATGTCCTTTATGATAATAGACTTCTAAATCTATACCGTTCCATTTTCTTGTAGCCACTTCATATTTTGCAGAAATAAAAGCATAGAAATTCTGCGATGGATGATCTACTTTGTAATGATATTTATTTCTTCCATCTTCCGTTTTATGACTCACTAAAGAACCTGGAGCAATCGCTGTTTGATCCTCCGAAGTAGAAATATATGTTTCTACATTTACCCAATCTGCAGTACCATCTGTCAAGTAATTTTTCATACACAGTTCGCTACAAGTTTTTTGTAGTTCTGGCATTCTTATTCGCTCTGGCAAATCAAGTTTACGTCGCTTATTTTTATCAGCGATTTCAAAACCTTTACTATATCCAAAAGTAGGTTGTATCGTGAAATTATTAAAGAAAGTACCATTCTTTAGAATGCTCATATTCGTAACAGAATTCTCGAATCCTTTAGATTCATATTGATAATTACAAACAAACTCCATTGTATCCCCTGGCATCAATATACTATCCAATTCATAAATTCTATACTCATCCTTATTATCCAATGTGATTTTACTATTCGGAATCTCCAATTGCTGTGCTTTCATGTCTGGCATGGTAAAGTGCAATTCTTTGATAGGTCTATCCGTCTTATTTGTGATAGTAATATCCATCTTTGCTTTCATGCTTCTTTCCGCTGGAAAGATGTCAATATTATAAATCACATCTGTGATACTAGGATTCGCAATATTTTCATATTTCTTATATTCCTTTTCATACTTCACTTGATTCGCTTCAGAAGTTTTTTGAGAATCATAAGTATTCAATACTTGCGTATTGTAAAATATGAATGCTGCCACAGCCATCCATGAAACACTCAATAAACCTAGTGTCCCGTAGTATGATTTTCCTAATGATTTCCTACTAGAACTAAATCGTTCTTTTAAAGAAACACTCTTGCCTCTAGACCAGAATAAACCAGAAAGAACAACCAATATTAAACCAAATAAAATCCAATATCCAGAGAACCAAAGATGTCCTTCCAATCCAGGACCAAAACCATTCATATCAGAATACATCGTGCTAGGTGTTTCACTTAGCATGACCATCTTAGTCTGAATTTTCAACATTAATAATAAAATATCCAAAGCGAACAGACATAATATCGAGATAAAATATCCTAGATATTTATTATTAATCAGTACTTGCAAGAACACCAAAAAGAAGCCCCAAACTATATACATCATGAAACGTCCTGTAAAGAACTCTAAGAAATAAACACTGAACTCAAAATTCGTATATCCTTGTAATGCTTGATATACAATAGCGATTCCTATTAGAAATAAGTGCAATATCGTAGCGATAGATAACAGAGAAAATGATTTTGCCAATAAAGACATCAACGATTGATGTGGTGTACCATCTATCACTTCACTGATATGGCTATCTCGATCTCTCCAAACCAATTCCCCACTGAAAAACACCAAAGTAATCATGACAAACATGCCAGCTGCACCATTGACACCATCCATCATTTTATAGGTAACTGGATAGGATTGTAATCCAAAATATTCGTAACCTCCCCAAAACTCAGAAATGAGCAAAATAACTGAAAATATCAGAAGAATAATAAACAAATTACTCTTAACGATAGAGACGAAGTTAATCTTAAAAAAGCTTTTAAAACTCGCCCAATTTGAATTTGCAATACTAGACATGTCTAATGAAGGAGTTGCTAATGGAGCTGAAGAAACGGTTGAAATAGCTACTTTGTTTTTCTTTACTTTTTTGGATTTGGTAGAAAAGGAAAACATGAAATAAGCTAATCCTAATATTCCAGAACCTACCAACATCCAAATAATTCTATTCTTAAATAAGTGTCCAGAAAATGATGG
>JBNMOV010000071.1:0-15263 GCA_051275765.1 Maribacter sp.
TCAAAAAATAAAACCAAATTATATCAATATTAGACGAAGGAGATTTCAATAAATAAGCTGCCAAGGGAAATCGAAAATATATGGAAATAGCAGAAAGAGGAAATGACTATCTAGTCATCAAAGAAGCTGCTAAAAAAATGGGATAAAAGGAAACAAATTATCTGATATCATGCCTATGGTAGACCGTATTTTAATCAAAATCAGAATAAGGAATGGCATAAGGATACAGCATTAGTTATGATTGCTATTGGAACATTGATTTTATTTGGTGATATATTCTTTATTATCTATTGTTGGAATATATCGTTAAGGGACGAGAAACAAATAAACGCTACATTCTAACTTGCCTTTTTGTTTGCTAACTTCGTTGAAAATACTCGCCATAGCTACGGCTATGTCTGCGTTTTTCGCCTTATTAGCAAGCAAAAATCCTGCGTTATAAGTGGTATCGTTTATTTATTTCTCACCCCTAAGAGGATTCTTTTTTGGAGTAAGATTATCAATAATAGGAACAATAATGATTTTAAGAGGAAAGAATTGGGATTAGCATTGCTAATCTAGTCATTGTAATGCAAGTTAAATACAGTTAAATACAGTTAATAATTAGTTTAGACAAAAGTATATTCATTCACTTTATGCACTCTTTTTCGTAATTTTGAGGAGTTTAATTTTATCAATTAATGAATTACGGTATGAAAAATATATTTACTTCTCTCTTCCTTTGTTGCGTTTGTACTATTATGATGGCACAGGATCAGGGTACATCTACATTAATTATCTTTGCAGAAGATGGACTTCCATTCGACTTAATCCTGAATGGTGTGAAGCAAAACGAAAATTACGAAACCAATATTCGTATAGAAGGACTGACACAGCCTTATTATAATGCCAAGATACTTTTTAAGGAAAAGACATTGGAGCCTCTTCTGAAAAAGCATTTGATGGTACAGGATATGGATGGCAAAAATGCAGAAGCTACCTATATTATCAAACAAGACAAAAAAGGACGTTTCAAACTAAAATTTTACTCTGCTATTCCTATTGAAACAGCTCCACCAGCTGCTGAGAATACTACAATAGTAGAATTTACCAATACGCCTAGACCTACTACGTCTATTTCTGTTACAGAAACTACTACGACTACGATTTCAGATAATACTAGAGGTTCTGATTCAGAAGATGTAGATATTGATGTGAGCATAGGAGGTATGGATGTAGATATGGACATCAGAATAGATATGAATGACAATGGAATGGGAATGGGTATGGATTTAGATCTGGATACAGAATTCGATGCAGATTATAATTCTTCTTCCACTGTCAAAACCACTACCACTACTACAACTTCTACTACAATAGATAATGACACGCGTATGGAAACAATGCCAATTGAATCCAAAGAACCTTGTAGCAATTATCATATGTCTTCTTTTGAATTCAAGAAGGCTTTGGAAAGTATCTCTGCTAAAACTTTTGAGGATAGCAAACTGACTTTAGCCAAGCAAATTTCTAATTCTAATTGCATTACGCCTCTCCAAGTAGGAAAAATCATGTCAGTATTTGATCATGAAAATACTAGATTGGAGTTTGCTACTCATGCTTACAAGAGAGTATTTGATAGAAGCAATTATTACAAAGTAAACGATTCTTTTGAGTTTGAATCTTCTATAGATGATTTAAATGAAGCGTTGGGATTATAGGTTTTTAGATAAAAATTGATAGCTATATCTTAATTAGAAAAGCCTTCTTTCGTTAATGAAAGAAGGCTTTTCTAATTGATTAGTCAAAAATTATTTCCTCACAAATCCTTCTATTTTAGTTCTACCATTCTTTCCTGTTACGAATAACAGATAAGAACCTTGAGCCTTAAAATTATTTTTAGAAATCATCACTGTAGATGATGGATAATTTTGAGTATAAATCTTTTGTCCATTGATATTATATATTTCAATAGATGCTATTTCTGTGTTACAATCTCCAAAACTTACTCGCATATCAGCATCACTAGGATTAGGCGAAATATTAATATTACAATCCAATTTATTATCCTCTGTAGAAACTGTACATTCTGCTTTATGATTATTGAAAAAGGTTCTAAAGTCCAATACGTGAAACAAACCAGCATCTGGATGAGACGTATCATCAATCGTTTCTAAACTTAAATCTGGAGCTCCCATACTCGTCATTAGATTATAGGTAAATACGACATTCTCATATGGATTTTCTACATCTGCTGTACTATGAAAAATTCTCATTTTCATCTGTGGTACCCAATCGTATAAATCATTATAACTTAGAAAAGTCCTCATGACAAAATCTGGATTGGTCTGAAACTCTGTCTTAAAAGTATCTTCTAGCATTAAAACAGGGATATTACTCAATCCAGATACATCGCCAAAAGGATCATCTTGATCCAAAATATGATTCAATAAAGAATCGTAAGGACTCTTGAATACATCATCAAAAGTAAAATCCATGTCCCATGCCTCTAGCGAATCTTGGTATAGTAACATATATGTTTTAGCAACGAGAGGAAAAGCGTGAGGTTCGCCAGTAGTTCTGGTATTGGATGCTAATGAATCTGCTGCGATACCAGAAAGATCGTACGTTCCTCCACCTGGTTCTGCTGCTGTAATCTGAAATTCATCGCTATAGTTTTCTTGAATTTCTCTACAAGTCGCCATTGAGGAATGTCCTCCTTCAGAATATCCAGAAATGAATAATTGATCTGTGTAATTGATACCATTTTGTTCGCAATAATTCCGTGTAGCTCTTATGATATCAATAGTGGCAGCAGCTTCTGTATCTGCATGCATGAATGCTTGATGTCCTGGACTGGCATCTTCTCCAAGATGAATATAATCCAATGCCATGACGATGTAACCATTGGAAGCAACACCTCTGGCGATGAAATCATATACACTATTTAGACTACTAGGAGAATTGTAGTTTTTAAGTGTCAAACCATGTCCATAGGTCATCATAGGTAGGTCGCAAGGGAAATTAGTAGGAATCGCGACCACGCCTGTAGCTTCTGTAGGACTGATCATATCATAATCTAGTGTTTCGTATTTTATAAAATATAAATCCACTTCATACTGAATCCCCAATATACTGGCAGGGAAACCTGTAAAATCTGTTACTTCTTGTCCTAATTCATCTGTATTCTGTGAAGAAAGTAAGGTAAATTCTATGACATCGCCTCTTGCAGCATCACTGGTTTGATAGATAAATAAACTGAGTAGTAATAGTAGAATTTTGTTTTTCATTATTTTCTTTTTATCGTGTTTTGTAAAGATAAGGCAGATAGATATTTTTTTAATAGTTAGAAGACTAAAATGAAAGAAATTGTCGTGTTTGACAAAATATCATGAACTGCTATTTTTCGTGATGTTCATATTTTACTGTTTCTATGAGTTCGCCTAATTTATTGTACCACCTCCATTCACCTACTCTTCTAGCAGAATGATGTTCATTAGATTTATATTCGCCAGTTCCACCGTCCCGATACCATTGTTTCATTTTGTATACTTTATATTCTCCTTGTAGTTTCACTTGTTTCTTGATACTACCTAGATCAAAATAATACGCTGTATACGTTCCTTCAAGTTTTCCAGCAGCATTATAATTCGCTATGCTCAATCCTTCCGACTCACTTATTTTTCGCCATTCACCATACTTTTTGCCATTTTTATAATAACCTTTGGTAAGAGGATCAATTAATCTACGTTCTTGAAAATCATGTTGGTATTCAATATAGATGCCATGGAAAATATCGCATATTCCTTCTACTATTTCAAATTCTTCTTCGTACGTTACTGGATCAAAAGAAACAAATATATCTGAACAAAAAGCTTGAAACACTTCGACAATCAATTTTAGCTTTCCATCTCGGAAATATTCTTTCCTCAATTTCATACTATCATTCAAATCGACGTATTCTAGACTAATTTCACCATTAGCCCCTTTTTTAATTTGATTAGCAGTAATCATATCCTCCCAATAATATGTCCCTAGATCATAAGTTCCCATATCTGGCAAGTCATAATCTTGTGCAGAAAGCACATTAAATGCCAATAGAAAGTAAAAAAAACAGATATATCTCATTGTTCTTAATTTGGAAGTTATTTATCAAAAAAGCCATCAAAAATACTAAATATTCTTGATGGCTTCCTATTTATATTTCTTCCAATGCTGCCTTTTTCACAGCCTCAGCTACTCGCCAAGCTACATGTTGATTCAGCGTAGGTGGAACAACCATTTCTCTGGTAGGATTATCCACACATTTTGCAATGGCATAAGCCGCTTCCAATTTCATTTTGGGTGTAATTTGTTTCGCTCTCGCATCTAATGCTCCTCTGAAAATCCCAGGAAAACCAAGAACATTATTGATTTGGTTAGGTAAATCACTTCGTCCTGTACCAACTATTGCTGCACCACCTTTATAAGCTTCTTCTGGCATGATTTCAGGAATAGGATTCGCTAAGCCAAAAATCACTGAATCCTTAGCCATTGTACTGACGTCTTCTGCTGTCAATATATTGCCAACACTTACACCTATAAATACATCTGCATCTACGATAGCATCTTTTAAAGAACCTTCTTTATCGTGTGGATTGGTATATCTTAGAATTTCTTGCTTGGCAGAATTGAGGTTTTCTCGATTTCTATGGATAATTCCCTTGCTATCACAAACAATGATTTCCTTTACAGGAATACAAACATTAGGATCAGAATTATCTACGCAGCGAAGTAAACGAGTAATCGCAATTCCAGCAGCACCAGCACCATTCACGACTACTTTTAAATCAGATAATTTCTTATCCAATACCTTACAGGAATTAATCAATGCAGCTAATACGACAATCGCTGTACCATGCTGATCATCATGAAAAACTGGAATACCCAAATCCTGCAACCTCGTTTCTATCTCAAAACTACGAGGAGCAGAAATATCTTCCAAATTAATACCACCAAATACTGGTGCAATCATTCGTACTGTTTCAATAATTTTTTCTGTATCCTGCGTATCCAAACAAATAGGAAAGGCATCTATACCTGCAAATTTCTTGAATAACATCGCCTTACCTTCCATCACTGGAATAGATGCTTCTGCTCCAATATTTCCTAGTCCTAATACTGCTGAACCATCCGTCACGATAGCCACTGTATTTCCTTTTATGGTATAATCCCAAACCGCTTCTGGATTCCTATGGATTTCCATACAAGGCGCTGCTACTCCAGGAGAATAAACCAAAGATAAATCTTCTTTCGTTCTGACATCCATTTTAGGCGTTACCCTTATTTTCCCTTTGAGTTGTTTGTGTAAGTGAAGTGATTCCTTGAAATAATCCATACCTTTTTATTGATTAATGATTGGCCTGATTGAATGATTAACGATTGATAATTGGTATTATAATATAATGATCGTAACACCTTAACAGGCGTTACGTTCATTTTCAGATAAATATTTAGATTTTCTTCTCAAGAAATTAAACGATCAATTTAGCAACTCTCTCTTTCAGAAAAGGCAATACTTCTTCCTTAAACCAAGGATTTTTCTTTTGCCAAATATTATTCCTAGGGCTAGGATGTGGTAATGGAAAATATAAAGGAAGGTATTCCTCAAAATGTTGAACGGTTGTGGTCAGGTTCTTTTTAGCAGTTTTTTTGAGGTAGTATTTTTGGGCGTAAGCGCCAATGAGAAGGATGAGTTCGATATTAGGCATTTTAGCAAGAAGGGGTTCGTGCCAAAGTTTTGCACATTCTTTTCGTGGAGGAAGATCGCCTGATTTTCCTGTTCCAGGATAGCAAAACCCCATAGGAACAATTCCCATAATGGAGGTATCATAAAATGTATCTGAATCTACGTCCAGCCATGATCGAAGATTCTTGCCACTCGCATCATTCCAAGGAATGCCTGTATTATGGACAATTCTTCCTGGTGCTTGTCCTACGATTAGTATCTTGCTACTTTTACTAGCATCCAAAACTGGGCGACAACCAAAGGGAAGTGATTCCTCACACTCTGTACATTTTCTGATTTCAGATAGTAGTTTTTCCATATAATTCAGCTACATATTGGAACAGTAAAATTAACATTATTTTGATTCTCATCAAAACTCTATTCGACACTATTAACTCTACTGATTCCTTAGCCACTATTAGAACCAAACAAGCTACTTCAATAATTGAATAATATTTGCTTTGTAAGTTTTTCCAATAGGAATGATATTTTCAGAAATAAAAATTCGATTACCCTCAATACTCTTTATGTGCTTTTTTGATACCGCAAACGATTTGTGAACTTGGATAAAATCTATATCATTTAATAATTCTAAAACATCTGAAATCTTTTCTCTAATAGTAATGGTTTCATTAATCGTAATCACTTTAGTATAATTTCCAGCGGCTTCAATATATTGAATGGTATCAATTGCTACTTGAATGTATTTATTATTACTTCGAAGAAAAATACTTTTTGAAACGGCATCACTTTTATCTACAATAGATTGCATTGTTTTGTTGGTTGTGCTTACTGTTTTATTGATTGCTTTTAAAAACCGTTCGAAACCAAATGGTTTCAATAAATAATCTGAAATATTCAATTCGTACCCTTCAAGTGCAAATTCTTTATAGGCAGTGGTTACAATTACTTTTGGTGGCGAAGTCAGTGTTTTTAAAAATTCAAAGCCTTTTAGTTTTGGCATGTTTAAATCTAGAAAAATTAAATCAACGGTGTTATTATTCAAATACCCAATGGCTTCTAGAGCATCGTAACAGTTTTTCATTAACTGCATATTTGGCAATAAATCACAATAGCCTTTTATAATATCATGTGCTATGTATTCGTCGTCAATTATTAGATATTTAATCATAACTGCAATGTTAATTTTGCCTTGTAAACATCTTCTATTGTAACAAAAGATAAGGTATGCTTTTTTGGATACACCAATTCTAATCTTCGTTTTAAGTTTTTCAATCCAATTCCGTTATTTTGTTTGGTAAGTGTAGTGTCAAAATTATTTTCTATTTCGAAAAACACTTTATTATTCTTTGAGCTTATATAAACATGAACATAGGCATCTTTACTTAAGTTCTCTATACCATGTTTAAATGCATTTTCTAAAAGAATAATAAAAAGTAAAGGCATCAATTTGTAATCGTCTTCAATTTCAGCTTCAAATTTAACATCAATTTGTTTGTGATAACGCATTTTATGAAGCTCAATATAATTTTTTAAATAATCAACTTCTGCTTTAAGTGTTACCGCCTCTTTTTCACCTTCGTAAATACTGTATCGCATCATATCTGAAAGCTTAAGGATTAACTGTTGTGCTTTTTTTGTGTCTGTCCCAACAAGACCATATAAATTATTGAGTGTATTAAAAAAGAAGTGCGGATTTACTTGACTTTTTAAATGAAGTAATTCTGTTTTTACTTTATCATTTTTTAATCTAAAAAAGGATATAATTTGTTTTATAAACCAAAAAAAGCCTAAAATAATTAATAGAATATAATACAAAAGAACAAGAACGGTAATTGATGTTGGATACCCTTCTAAAAAAACAACAGATTCCTTTTCTGTAGTAATTAATTCAAAAGCAGTTATTAGTATTGGAATAACTGCCGTTACAATCGCAATTATAACAATCACAATCCATTTTTTCCTATTTATATTGAATATCATTTGGTAAAATTATGTTGATAAAACATAGCATCAAAAAAAGTTGACAAACAACCTTGCAATAGTGTTGAAATTAGTTGAAAGTGTTACAAAAGCACTTTAAACACAGTGACAATCTTTGTGTCACTAGTAAATGTCTGTTTATCCCAATTGTTTTAATTACCAAAAGATTGAAATTAGTTTTGTTTAAAATTAATTCAAAAAGTAGTAGAAATGAAAAAACGAATATTAAGATATTTAAAGCATATTTTATCAACCATAATAGTATTAGGGGGTTTTGCGGTTGTATTTGGTCTATATCATGGTGCTTCCTTACATTATGCAGATCATCCTTTAATGTATAAGATAGGTAATGAAGGTCCTTATGTCTTCTATGAGAATGACAGCATTTTAAATGTAAATTATGTGAAAGGGAATAAAGAGGATGGATTTTATGTGGATAAAAAAGAATACTCTATTAATTCTGAGATTTCAGCAAGCAGTTATTTCCAAATTGATTCCACAAGTTTTGAATTTAAGATTAAATCAGATATTAAGATTCCCAAAACGACTTATGATGACGGGAACCCGATTCTTGCAGTTTCTGATATTGAAGGTGGTTATAAAACATTTAGAGATTTTCTAATCAATAGTAAAGTAATTGATGCTAATTTAAATTGGACATTTGGAAAAGGACATTTAGTTTTGGTTGGTGATTTTGTTGATAGAGGCTGGTCTGTAACGCAAGTACTATGGTTTATCTATAAATTAGAGCAAGACGCTATAGAACAAGGAGGGTTTGTTCACTTTATTATAGGAAATCACGAACTAAAAAATATGCAAGGAGATTATGGAGCAGCAGCAGAAAAGTATCTTGCAGTAAGCAATATTTTAGGAAAAGTACAAAGTGAATTGTATAATCCAAATTCTTTTTTAGGTAAATGGTTATCAAGTAAAAATGCATTGGAACTCATCAACGGAAATCTTTTTGCTCATGGAGGAATACATCCTGATGTTGCAGATTCCAAATTAACTTTAGATGAAATGAATCAAGTTATACAAAGCAATTATTACAAACCTTATTATCCAAAAAAAGAGAAAACTATTGAGCAATTACTAACGTCTACAAAAACAGGAATTTGTTGGTATAGAGGTTACTTTAGAGATGATTTAATACAAGAACAAGTAGATCGTGGACTTAATAAATTTAAAGCGAAGTCAATTGTAGTTGGGCATACACTGCAATCAAAAGTGAATAAAACATATAATGGGAAAGTTATAGGAATTGACGTTCATCATCCAAAAGATTATCATAAAAATTGGCCAAATGGAAAGTCTGAAGGCTTGCTAATTGAAAACAATAAATACTACCGTGTATTTGCTGATGGAAAGAAAGAATTATAAAAAAAACAAAAATGAAAACTAAAATTTATAATTATTTAGACAAACCCTATGCAGTGGTTTTAATAATGCTCATTGCACCAATATTTGGGTTTATTGATCGAAACTTTGTCTTTTTCTTTGGGCTTGGTATTGCTTTCCTAATTTTACGAGGAAGCAAATTTGATTGGGCAAGGTTCGGAATAGGACAGAAAATTACTGGGAAAACAGTTTTAAGGAGTTTAATAATAACGCTAGTCCTTTTTACTGTATTTGGCATCTTTATAGACCCTATACTTCAAACATGGCTAGGTGAATATGATTTATCATCTATAGATGATATCAGAGGAAATTTAGTTGGCTATATTGTTTTAATGGTCATCATGTGGGTATTTGCAGCGTTTGGAGAAGAATTTCTATTTCGTGGTTATTACATGAAAGCTTTAGCTGAGCTATTAGGTAATAACAATAAGGCTTGGTTACTGTCAGCAATTATTACGTCACTCTACTTTGGGGTATCTCACATATATCAAGGTCTCGTTGGAGTAGTATCTGTGTTTTTATGGTCTTTCACTATTTCATTGATCTTTAATAAAAACAGAAATAATTTACTCCTGCTTGTGTTGATTCATGGATTTTATGATTCTATTGGAATAACTATGATATTTTTGAATTTGGATTTTAGAATTAATGAATGGGTTCAACAGATGTTTTAATAAGTATTATAGTTTCTTTTCAAAAATACTGGACAAATGGAAAATCTGAAGGCTCGCTAATTGAAAACGATAAAGACTATCCTGTGTTTGCTGATGGAAAGAAAGAAGAAATATAACATTTGCTAATAACCTGTATCAATAATCGCTAAGAAAGCATAAACCATATAGTTTGTGCTTTCTTTGTGTTTTTGAATTTACCTGAAAAGTGGTGTTATTTTATCGTCACTACTTTTACAAAAATTTCTAATATTCATACTTAGGAATCCACTTATTTACGCCTTTAGGGAATAAATCGAAAAAATGCCAAACAGGGTTATAGTAATCGCCTGGACCAAAGAAATCTTTTCCTGTTCTATAAATTTTTTCGTCTTTTTTTATCAATGCAGAAACGCCTGGATAGTAAGAAGGTCTGCCATCTTCGCCTCTATTTTCATAGCCTAAATCATAAGCGAAATCCGTTCCATGAATACTGAGGTAGGGATAATTCCAATCGCGTTTTTCAGCAAATTCCTTCATGACAGAAGGTTCGTTAGGAGAAGTCAAAACCCAAGGCATGCGATCAGAAATGATTTCTGAATATCCTCTGAATCCATCAGCCCACATCGTGCAATACCTGCAATCCTTGCCCATATTATGAATGACGAGTAATTCGTCGCCATCGCCAAATAATTCAGACAGCAATACAGTATTGCCGTCCTTATCCTTTAAGGAATAATCTTTGATTTCTTCTGGTGTCGCTTCTATTTGGAGAGTGATGATTTGTTGTCTTCTAGATTCTATTTCTTCTCGAAGTTGTTTGATTTTTTCGTTCATAATCATTAAATTTTAATCATTAAAAAATCACTTCAATCGTTCATCACTCTAATTATTAATCGTTTTGAGATTTTGTTTGGCAAGACGCGAAGCATCGCGTCTCTACGTGCAAAATCGCTTTAATCATTAATAATCTACCCCATTTCTCCTACTTTCATCATTTTATCCTCGACTTCATGAACCAACTCTGTATAATGAGGCATACGTTTGGTACGTCTATCTCTTTCCATAGGTAAATCAATATGGACATGCTCTACAAAACGGGATGGAGCAGATTTCATGATGTAAATATCATCTGCCATATAAACGGCTTCAGGAATATCATGCGTCACGAACATGACTGTAGGATGGTATTCTGCCCATATATCGAGTAACAAATCTTGCATACTCAAACGAGTCTTGATATCCAATGCTCCAAACGGCTCATCCATTAATAGAATTTCTGGATTGGCAAGTAAGGAACGAGCAATGGCGACACGCTGTAATTGTCCACCAGATAATGAAGGATAAATAGCATTCTTGCTTTCATGTCCCTCCAATCCTACTTTCTTGATGAGTTCCATCGCACGATCATCACGTTCGCTTTTGGCTACGCCTTGGAAACGCAGTCCTAGACTCACATTATCCAGTACAGACATCCACGGAAGTGAAGAATATTGTTGGAATACCATACTTACTCTATTTTCAGCAGATACTTCTTTTCCCTTTACTTTTACTATACCTTCTGTTGGCTCTTGAAGTCCTGCTATATATCGTAATAACGTAGATTTTCCACTACCAGACATTCCTAGCACAACAACAAATTCGCCTTGTCCTGGCTTATCTTCTACCAATAAACTTAAATCCTTTATGATCCAATTTTTCCCTCCATCATAGCTTTGGCTAATTCCGTTTAGTTCTACTAGATTATCCTTTCCTGTATCTTGAAATTGCATTTCTTAATTAATTAAAAATGAAAAATTAATAATGAATAGTAAAAGAGTGTATAATGAATAGTAAAAGGATGAATCCGAATCATCAATCATTAACAACTCCATTAATAAATCCTACCCATGTCCTCTTTCTACATACTTGTAAGGGAACAATATTTTATCCAATAATCTAAGGATATAATCTTGTAAAATTCCAATAATGATAATGACAATTAATACAACGAATGCATATTCTATATTAGATTGTCGTCTGAATCTGAAAATCAACCCACCTAGACCACCAGTATTATTCAACATTTCTGCTACTGTAATATACGTCCATGAAATGGCTGTCAAAACTCGGATATCATCAGAAAGTCTAGAGACTACAGATGGAATATAAACGGTTTTTATGGTTTGCCAATTCGTGGCTCCTAGTGTGAATACCGTTTTTAGATAAACTTCTTTTACTTCATCTATCCTCTGCACGACTACTGGAACTAAATATACCAATATACCAAAGGCAAGAAAAGCGATTTTCATCTGCATTTCTATGCCAAACCAAAGGATAAATATAAAAGTCACTGCTGCTAGAGGAATAAACCTGAAGGCATCGAAAATACGTCCAAACAATCCTCTCACTAAAGGAATCAAACCTAATGCGAAACCTAAAGGCAAGGAAATCAGTATCGCTAGAGCATAACTCAATAGATTGACCCAAAGCGACTTGCCAGTATGTTCTATTAAGTCATATTTACTGATCAATACAGGTATAGCGGTAATGATTTTCCAAGGTTGTGGCAATTTGACATAAGTCTTATTGACTTCTAGACCATATTTAGTCAAATCCTCATTAGACATCGCCATTAATAAATCGAGATCTTCTCCTTTTAAAGAATCCGCGTCTATAATTTCCTTGATTCGATAAGTCGTTTCTGGAGGAGGAGCTAGGCTATCTATTAATGTAGAATCCTTTATTGCAGGAGGAATGACTGCCGTCATGATCGTATCATTATCCACATATCTGGTATCAGTGATAGTCGTGCTATCTCTGACTTCCACCAATCCTTGCTCTGATAGGAGTTCAGCCATCAATGCCCATAATCCTACAAAAACTAGGAATCCTACAATTCCAAAAACAAGCTTCTGTTGGGAACTGAGTTCCCCTCTGAGTCTAAATAAATTCTCAAACATAAATGATGTTGGCTTTTCTATTTAAGGAGTTGTTTAGACAACTCTATCGTAAATATACATAATTACTCATATGTGGAGAATGAATTGTTAGATGAAGATGGAATATTTTAGGATGAAATGATTTTTTTAAATATTCCCAAACATTAGAATAACAGCTTTTTTAAGAAATAAGAACAAAAAAAGCCCTACCAAACGGCAGGGCTTCCTCAGTTTTATACAAAGGTGAAATGTATAATTCTTTAATATTTTATGAAAATCATATTAGTCTGCTACCAATTGGAAATCAGTACGACGATTCTTTGCTTTACAAGTTGCATTAGCATTAGATTCACATCCTACTACTGGCTTATCTGGTCCGTTTCCTACGATGATGAAACGATTGCTATCCATGCTATATGTTTGTTTCAAGTAATCAGCTACAGACTTCGCACGTTTTACAGATAGTGCTTGATTAGACGCTCTGTTTCCTACATTATCTGTGTTTCCTTCTACACGTACACGAGCATTGGAAAACATCTTCGCTAAATCAGCGAATTGCAAATCAATAATATATTTTGCATTTTCATCCAATGTAGATGATCCTGTAGGGAAACTGATACTTACTGACTTAGAAGCAATCGCTTCTTTCGTCTTATCACTTTCTTTTACTTCCGTAAATTTCTTGCTCCCTTCTGCTAAGTGGTCGTTTCCTTCTAACTCTACACCAGTTACTATGCTTTTATTCGCAATAGATCTCCAATTTCCAGCACTCTTAGTGTCATAACCTAAGTCATTATAAGTACCTTTCATTTTAGAATATAAATCCTCTCCAGTTACACCCTTATAATCTGGATTCATACCAAAGAAATTTATATTATCTCCATGAGTAGCCAAACGTACGTTGTTGATCGCATCATAACAGAAATCTTTTGGCATTCCTAATCCTTTAGCAAGGATTCCAGCAGCTTCTTGTTTAGCTGCATCTGACTTGTTTAATTCAGCTGCTCCTTTCATCCAACCTTCGTATAATTGACGAAGTTGAGTTTTATTATTTTCAATGTATGCTTTCTTAGCAAAGAAAACATCAGCGATAATATGAGAGGCATTTTTAGTATTCTGTAAGATACGTGAACCAGGTACACTTTCTACACAATCCACATCATCAGGACTCCATACTACTGCTGCATCTACTTTCTTAGATTTGAATGCTGCTGCTGCATCAATAGCAGAAGGTACTTCTATTATGGTTACGTCAGAAGGTTGTAAATTACCTGCATCTAATAACCAAATCAAGAATGTATGAGAAGGGGTCAATGGTGCTACAGCTATTTTCTTTCCTTTCAATTCCGCCACATTCTTAATACCTCTACGAGTAACAATTGCATCTCCACCTCTACTCCAATCTGCTTGGAATACTACTTGTGGTTCACCTGGAAGAGAACCTGCTTCTGTAGGGAATGCATCGATAGTTGACCAAAGTAAATCTACATTTCCAGTTCTGTAAGCATCACGTGAAGCATCAAAATCATCCAATACGTGGAATTTTACTTTGAAACCATAATCCTTATAAAAGTTAGACGCTGTATTAGCATCAAAACCTTTATTCCAATATTGACCTCCAGCATATCCACCCCAAGTCACTACACCTATATCAATGACATCATCATTGCCGCCATTTTTATCGTTATCTTTCTTATTACCATTGTTGTTACTATTTTCGTTGCCTCCATTATTGGTAACATTATTAGAGCCACCTCCATTATCTCCACCACCAATGTAGCCGTTGCTTTTCAACCAAGTAAATCCGAAGAATAGTCCTCCTGCTATAGCCATTACTATAAGTAATTTGGATAAGGGAGTCAGTCGTCGTCCTGCCATTTTTATATTTATTTAAAAGATTAATGAATTATGGATAAATCCGCAAAGTCTATCGACTAATTTGCCTTTAAGCAAATTACTATTCAAAGTCAAAGAAATTATCATATTGATTCTTGTGAGCTGGAATAGGCCTAGAAATTGGTGCAGTTAAATCCAGCTCCATTTTATCATTATTAGCTTCTTCCAAAAGATTTTCTTTTTGATCACCCAATAGTAATGATGCACCTTCTTTTTCCCACATTTCTAGCATTTTCAAGCCTTCTTCTTCGAATACTCCATTTTGTAAATCTACAGAATCCATGAAATTCGTGGACATATCCATGAAACGCTCCATTTCTCCTACCTTCTGACTTACGTCTTCAGCTATCGCTTCTAATGCCATATCGAACATTTCACGCTTATCGCCATCTCCAGAGATGATATTCATAGCAGATTTCATGGCAGAATGAGAAGCACGTATCGCTTTACGTTCTTGCTCCTTTACCATCACTTGATCCTTTACATCTTCTAGTAAGATTTCAGAATTTTCATACATCTTCGTCAATACTCTGTATAGGATTTCCATCTTACGATACAAATCATCCAACTTTATATTGGACTCCTTCAGACGTCCCGCTTTACGAGACTTCAGCACCATGATGTTTTTCTTATCCTGCGTCTTTGCTCTTTTAGCTAGATTAAGATTGCTTTCTATCTGACGTTGATTATTTTTGATAACCTCTTTCA
>JBNMOV010000072.1:0-15017 GCA_051275765.1 Maribacter sp.
ACTAAGGGAAATAAAATGGAAAAGTGGATTAGAATGTCTAGATTGTGGAAGTAAAAACATTCGCAGAAACGGACATGACAAAGGTATTGAACATCGACAACGCTATGTATGCAAAAATTGCAACAAGAGTTTTACAGATATTTCCAATACAGTCATCGCTTCTAATCATGTACCCATACAAAAGTGGATGGCATGTGCGACGCTAAAAGATTTTATGTCCAATAAACAGATGGCAAAAGCTCTGGAACTATCTGAAAAGGTAGTTGGAGATATGCGTTCTGAATTGAGTGAAGGTTTTGTCAAAAACACTTCACTTAATGATTGGGATTGGTAGAATTACGTCATAAGGGAGCGCAGGCAATTAATAAAATACTTTATACCATAATCTCTCTAAATGAAAGTACCTCAATAAATTCGGATACGAATTCTTTGAGGTAATTATCCTTTGTATCTTTATCCCATTCGAGTATATCTGCCATTTCATCAGAAAGGTATGGATATACATTTTGCAAGCTAGGTCTTTCAAAATAAAGCCTGCCAGATCTACGAATCAGATAATCACACAGATTATTAGACATTTCGTATGTGATGGAGTACCATAATTCTGCGATATGGATACGTTTTTTGGGATCGCTAATCTCAGTATAAAGCTCGAATGCTTTTTCTATGATAATATCTGTATCTGTACCATATTTGAAGACTAGAGAACTTACATCTTCTGAACTTAGTTGGATTTGTGTCACTTCACCCGATCTAGCTATGATGAATTCCTCTAGTTCTTTCTGTGATTTGAAATTCCCATTAAGAGAAGTATGTTCCGTCTTACAAGGTTGGATATTATCGTAATGATTAGGATAGTTTTCCTTTAGTTTTTCCAGCACTACATCTAGCGTACGTTCTGCCATTTTCCTATATCCAGTCAACTTGCCACCAGCTATTGAAATCAAGCCATTTTTAGCATAGAATATTTCATCTTTCCTAGATAATTCTGAAGGGTCTTTACCATCTTCATGAATGAGCGGACGCAATCCTGCCCAGGTAGAAATCACATCATCCTGATTGAGTTTACAGGAAGGAAACATGAAATTAGTAGCATTCAAAATATAATCTATATCTCCGATATTAGCGACAGGTCGACTGATTTTTTCATTATAAGTCGTATCTGTCGTGCCTATATAAGTAATATTTCCTCTAGGAATGGCAAATAGCATTCTATCATCCCCTTCTACATCAAAATAAGCAGATTGTTTTAATGGTAATCTTTCTCTAGGAACAACGACATGGACTCCTTTCGTCAGATGCAGTCTCTTTCCCTTTACTTCTCCATTGCCTATCCTTCTTAATTCATCTACCCAAGGTCCTGTTGCATTAACCACCATTTTGGCTTTTATGCTAATTTCCTTTTTAGTAATATGTTCTACTATTTTAGCTCCACAAATCTGTCCCTCATCATCTTCTATATAATCCACTACTTCCGCATAATTCAGGCAAACTGCTCCTTTTTTATGTGCTGTCTTTATATTCTCTATCGTCAATCGAGCATCATCAGAACGATATTCATAATACAAGCCTCCTCCTTTCAAAACATCTGTTCTTAATAGTGGTTCTTTGGCTGCTGTAGCTTCCTTGGTGAGCATCCTTCTTTTTTCAGACTTCCGCACATCTGCTAGATAATCATACACCCAAAGCCCCAAAGAACTCATTGTTTTTCCTAGAGAACCTTTCTCTACGATAGGCAATAACATCTTTTCTGGACGAACGACATGCCTAGCATTATTATAAACAATCGCTCTTTCCAGACCAACTTCCCTTACGAGAGCGATTTCAAATTGCTTCAGATAGCGTAAGCCTCCATGTATTAACTTTGTTGAACGACTACTTGTTCCCCAAGCAAAATCTTTCTTCTCCACCAAAGCGACCTTAAGCCCTCTAGACACGGCATCCAAAGCTATACCTGCTCCAGTTATACCTCCTCCTACGATCAATAAATCGAATGTTTCCGATTCTAATTTCTCTATATAATCTTTTCTCAATAAGGCTGAAAATAATTGCATTCTCTTCTTTTGCGTAAAAGTCCGAAAATTACAGGTTTTAATCGAAAGATGTCGGAATCTGACTGCTAAGTGTATGCTAATGATAGAAATTCGGCTTACTTTTGGGTTGTTTTAGAACTTGGTTTAAAAATCTGCTCGTATTATAAATAAACAACAAACCTCTAAGTTTTCTTAGGAATTATTTAAAGTTAATGTTTTATTATAATATTTATAAATTCATCCACTTTAAACAAGTCCTTATTATTAATTCATGTTAGGAATAAAATAATAAATAAATCACTCAAAATTTATATCCAAAAGATGAATAAACTTGATGTAGAAGAACGGAAGAACGCTGAAAAAAATGGATTGAGTGACCGAAAAATAGCCATCTTTAAATTGATTTCTATTAGCTTAGGGTTTATTGTTAGTATTTTTTTTTGTGAAGCTATTACTAGAGTTTACTATTTTGGTGCAGATGCGTTTTCTTACACCCAGATAAATTCCTTTATTCCCTTAGGGGAATCTGGGTTTCTAGAAGGAGCTGACAACAATAAAGTCCTTTATCAACTGAAACCCAACATTGATTTACTTTTTAAACTCTCAACATTCAAAACTAATTCTCAAGGGAACAGAGATAAGGAATATAGTATTTCTAAGCCAGAAAAGACTATTCGTGGGCTTGTTTTTGGCGATTCATATACGATGGGTAGTGGTGTTGAGATAGAAAATGTGTACCATAGCATTATTGAACAAACACTCAATGAACAATCCGATAGTATTAATTACGAACTCGTCAATTTTGGTGTTGGAGGTTATAATTTATTGAATTATAAAGGATTGATGGAAGATAAAACGCTTGAGTATGATCCTGACTTTATAGTTATTGATTATTGTGCCTTTAACAATTTTTTCCTACCACCAGAAAAACATTATGAAGGGAATTACAAAGTTAAAATAAAGAAAAGTAGTGGTACTCCATTTTTTTCTTATTATCTGAGTGGACTAGTAGAACGCAGTTTTGCATCTACTACGAAGAAACAAATGTTTGGAATAAAGCCTAAGGAAAAAGCATTTATGGATCAGATATTTAAAAAGTACAGCGAATTCAGTGAAGCTAACAACATTCCAATTATCATCTCTGTACTAGCAGTGCTAGAAGAAAATGGGAATCTGGCAATTATACAAGAGACTGCTGCAAAATACAAAATTCCTATTACAGATTCTTATGGCATGATTGATCCAGCCGAACTATCAAAATACACCATCAGTAAACTAGATCATCACCCCAATGCAAAGGCTAACAAAATATATGCAGACGATGTATTGAATTTTGAACCTTTTCAAGACATCATTAAGAGTTGTAAACAAGAACTAAATAGTCAAGTTTTGTAATAATGTTTAATATATCACTAAAAATCATAATGAATATATGGATTTGAGAATTGTATTTATGGGGACACCAGATTTTGCGGTTTCTTCTTTAAAAATATTAATCGAAAAGGGTTATAATATTGTGGGTGTAATCACAGCTACAGATAAATGGGGCGGCAGAGGCAATAAAACGCTGATAGAATCCGCAGTTAAAAAATATGCTGTTTCACAAGATTTAAAGGTTGTGCAGCCTAAAAATCTAAAAGCACCAGAATTCGTAGAAGAATTAAGGAGTTTAAAGGCAGATTTGCAAGTAGTCGTTGCATTTAGGATGCTTCCTATAATCGTTTGGGATATGCCTCGCTTAGGTACCATGAATCTTCATGGCTCATTATTACCAAAATATAGAGGTGCTGCACCCATTAATTGGGCAGTAATCAATGGCGAAAAAGAAACTGGTGTAACTACCTTCTTCTTAAAACATAAGATAGATACTGGCGATGTACTCATGATGGAAAAAATGTCCATAGGAGAAGATGAGAATGTAGGAGAAGTACATGATAGAATGATGGCTTTAGGTGCAGAAACCATTTTAAAGTCTGTACAGATGGCAGAAAGTGGTGATTATGAACTTAGTCCACAGAATAATGAAGCAGCTACCAAAGCTCCTAAGATTTATACGGAAACTTGTGAAATCAATTTCAATCAAAGTACGGATACCTTGCATAATTTCATTAGAGGGTTATCGCCCTACCCTGCTGCTTGGACAAAGCTGGGTAAATTGAAATTGAAAATATATCATTCATCTAAAGAAGTCGTTCGACATAATATCGAGGCTGGAAAATTTGTTTGTAACAATAAGGATAGTTTGAAATTTTCTACTCAGGATGGTTTCATTCATGTGCATAATTTACAGTTGCAAGGGAAAAAGCGAATGGCGATTAAGGATTTTCTGAATGGATATAAGTTTTAATATTTACGTGTTGGCTAATTAGCCTTTTGGCATATTAGCTAGTTGAATTATTGTTATTGAATTAATATCTAGTCATCTACTTATTATGAAATTAAGTGTTCCTAATAAAGGTTTTGTTATTCCAGCTATAATATTTTTTATTATTTCTGCTATTCTTTTATTAATGACAGAACAAGGAACGGGGCTTCGTTTTTGTTCTGATAATAGAACTGATTTTTGGAATTTATTTTTCATCTATGGGACTAAATTAGGCGAAGAACCTGTTTATGCTATTCTGACGATTTTAGGACTTTTTATTAGTTTTAGATTTGCAATTAAAATTCCTTTTATTGGTTTTACTATAATGGGATTGAGCTTTTTTCTGAAAAGTATTTTTCTGCATAAAAGACCTACTTCTTATTTTGGAGATTTAAAATTATTAGAAGAATTTAATATGGTAGAAGGCGTCCATTTATTAATGGGATTGACTTCTTTTCCTAGTGGACATACGATGTCTGGTTTTGGTTTATTTTATTTACTTTCCCTTCATTTTAACAAAAAAATAGGTCTAGGAATCCTTTATTTTCTTCTCGCATTAATTGTTGGATTCTCTAGGATTTATTTATTTGAGCATTTCTTAAAAGATGTATTTTTTGGTGGAATTTGTGGATTAATTATCGCACAATTTATTGATTATCTTTTCTCCTTCAAAAAAGAAGATGCTGATTTTTGGATGAATAAAAATATACTTACCATTATAAAAGGTAACAAAAAAATAAGCATAACTATTTGATTATGAAGATTAATATATTATTAATAATTAGTTTATTGATTAGTTCTTTTGGAGTTTCATTTTCTCAAGAAGATGATTCTTTGGAGGTCGATATTGCTGCATTTGTATGGATGGATTCTATGGTTGTGACTGCTTCTAGAAATGATTTCGATGTAAATGAATTCATAGAAATGGTCAAAAAAGACAAGAGTTTTTATCAGGCATTTAGGAATATAAGAACCATGACTTATTCCTCTGATAATAATATTAAAATGTTAGATAAAACAGAAAATTCCGCAGCTACTTATCAAAGCAAAACTATCCAATCCTCAGATGGAAAATGCAGGACAATGGAATTCTTGAATGAAGAGCATACTGGCAATTATTATAAAAAAGGGAAGAAATTAAAATACTATACAGCCAAAATGTATGATCGTCTATTTTTTACACGTGGCGAAAAATGTGAAGAAAATGGAACTGATAAAGTAAAAAAGAAAAAAGGCATGGAAAAATATGTCGCTGAATTAAAAAAACTCATCTTCCAACCAGGCGAAAAAGTGAACGTTCCTTTCATTAAAAATAAGACAGAAATATTCAGTAAAAAAATGATTAAATATTATGATTTTCTCATCACATCTAAAACTTATGAAGATGGAAGGGACTGTTATGTATTCACAGCTAGGCTCAAAGAAAAATATAAAGACAATGATAAAAAAACTGTCATTTCTTTTCTAGAAACTTATTTTACCAAAGAAGATTTTCAAGTCATCGCCAGAGATTACACACTTCATTACAATGGTGCTGCCTTCGATTTTAATATTGATATGAAAATAAAACTCCAAAAAATAGGAGAAAAATATGTACCCTCATTTTTAGGCTATAAAGGGACTTGGGATGTTCCTACCAAAAAACCAGAATGGAGTCATTTCAATGCTACTTTCTATGATTACAAGTAATTTAGTTAATTATTAATAGTGAAAAAATTAATAATGCCCCATCTTATGTAGAGATGCAATATTTTGCGTTTTGCCAAATAAAAGCACCAATAAATAGCTAAATAATGATCAGTCCTCTCGTCTTATTTCTTCTTGGATTTATCTTGAAAAATGGAAGTAAAGTATCATTTGTATTAAATTGATATAAATGATACTTCTATGAAAACATTCTACTCCAGATATCCCCTCGTTGATTCCTTTAATGATAAATTCCATGCACTTATTGGTCCATTAATAGTAATTCTGTTTATTACTTATTTCTTTTCGCTAGTCATTGCTCCCCTTGTTATTTTGTTCATTATTATTGGTGTTTTATGGCATTATTATAGCGTAGATGAAAGACTCGAAATACATCATAATGGAGAAGAATTACAAATTAAAACACTAGGAAAGGTACAAATAGATCAGGCTATAAGAAAAGTATATCATGGTTGGAGTTATCACTTCCCTATACCAATTAAGAATAGCAGAAATTTCACATCATTCCCTTGGTTAACTAGCAACTCTAGAAACAATAATAGCCCTAGTAATGTCATTGTCGTTAATATTATTTTAGAATTATCAAATGGCGAAATCGTCAATATCCATCAATACCTTAATCCTTGGAATGAACCACCCAAAGGATGGCAATATGTAGGAAATTGGAGTAAACATTATACTCTTGTCTTGAAAATTGGAGGTGGATTGAAAAAATTACAAAAAAAGCTATCCAACAATGGAGCAATGAAACCATGAATCAATGAAACATATTAGCTACCTTTATCCTCTGAAATTATAGAATATGCTGTCCTTACAAGAGAGAATTGATGTATTAGTAGAATTGGGGCATTATCTCCAACTAAAGGATGAACGACTGAACGCTCATCTTGTTCGTACTAAGTATAATAATAAGTGGTTCACTGTAGAAAATCAGCTATTTGCCACAGATGCTATTTCTTCACAATTATTGTCTAAAGAAAAGCTCGAAAAATGGGTGTTAGACAATAATGTTGCACAAGATAATGCACCAAAAAAGATAGGATTTATTCCTAATACCAATCATCCCATATCTGTATTCCAAGATTTAATGTCTGCATTTATTTATGGACATATTTCTTTTATCAAATTATCTAAAGAAGATAAATACCTCCTTCCGTTTTTAGTCAAAAAAATGGAGGAGATAAAAACTGGAACAGCTGACTATTTTCAGTTTCCAGAACATTTACCATTCAAAGAAATGAATGCCATTATAGCGAGTGGAAATGAAGGGATGGTCAAGCAGTTTAATCAATATTTTAAGGATAAAAAACTCATCGCTAAAACGAATAAGAAATCCATTGGCATCATTAAGGGAGATGAAACCAAGGACGATTTTAGAAAATTAGCAATAGATACACTAACTTATTTTGGAAAAGGAAATAGAAATATATCCAAAATATATGTACCTACTGATTATGATTTTAATTTATTATTAGAGGCATTTCATGAATCCAAGGATATCATTAAAAATACTGGTTATAAAAATAATTATGATTATCAAATTACGATTCTTATTTTAAATCAGGCAGTATATTGGAATAATGGTTCTATGATTTTGGCAGAAAAAACAGCATTGGCTTCTCCCCTTTCTGTCTTGAATTTTGAATATTATAATGACGTAGTTGATTTAGAAAATAAAATTAATTTAATAGCTGATAATATTGAAAATATCGTAGCGAATTCAGCTTTCGATAATATTAAAACTGTTCCTTATGGAAGTAGTTTAATTCCTTCTTTAGATGACTACGAAAATGATATTAATGTTGTTGATTTTTTGAAGGGCATTTAATAGATTTTTTGTTTTACCTCTAAATCTCCTAAAGGGGATTCAGAGGTAAACATAACTAACTTAATAACAATTACTTATGGAATGGTTTTCTTCTTGGTTTGATTCTAAATATTATCATATTCTTTATCAACATAGAGATGATTCAGAAGCTCATTTTTTTATTAATAATTTAATTAAAAAGTACGAACCTAAAGCAGGAAATACTATGCTGGATCTCGCTTGTGGAAAAGGGCGACATTCTATTTATTTAGCTAATAAAGGTTATGACGTAACTGGAGTAGATTTATCTGAGCAAAGCATTCGTCATGCATCTCAATTCGAGCAAGAAAACCTGCATTTTTATACGCATGATATGCGTAGAAGTTTCAGGAGTAATTATTACGATTATATCTTTAATTTCTTTACTAGTTTTGGATATTTTTCTAAGGAATTGGATCATTTTCTGACTTTGCAAGCCATGAAAAACGGATTAAAATCTGATGGTCTTTTAGTGATGGATTTCATGAATGCAGAAAAGGCAAAAAAAAATCTAGTCAAAAAAGAAACTAAGAAATTAAATGATATTACATTTAATATCCAGCGAAAAGTCGAAAATGGAACAATCGTAAAATCCATTGAATTCAAAGACGAGGGAAAAGAATACTATTTTGAAGAAAGGGTAAGAGCATTTAATCTCTCAGAAATGGCAAGAATGTTCAGGAAATCTGGTTTAGAAATTCAAGATATTTATGGTGCTTATGATTTGAGTCGTTTCGACGTATTTGATTCTAATCGTATGATAATTATTGCTAAGAGGAAGTAAAAAATGTTGGCAGATTGACTAATTAGCGAATTGGATTACTGGCTTAGAATTTGTAAAAATAATTTTGATGGATCAATTATTACATTTGGATTATCAATTATTCCAACTTGTCAATCAAGAATGGACTAATTATATTTTAGATATAATCATGCCATTTTTGCGAGAGAAGAAAAATTGGATTCCACTTTATATCGCAGTCGCAGGTTTACTATTATACCAATTCAAATGGAAAAGAGGATTGCTTGCCATTCTTCTGGCTATTTCTACTATTGGAATCAGTGATACCCTCAGCAGTAAAATCATTAAACCTAACATAGAACGTCCTAGACCTTGCCATGATAATTCAACCATCGAAAATGGGCGATTACTCATCGATTGTGGTGGTGGATATAGTTTTACTTCATCACATGCCACCAATCATTTTGCTATCGCTATTTTCTTAGGATTGGTGGTGTTGCCCTTGTTTCGTTTTTCTTTTGCATTATTTTTGGCATGGGCGGGAAGTATTGCTTATGCACAAGTTTATGTGGGCGTTCATTATCCTTTGGATGTAGTGACTGGAGGTTTGATTGGTGCTATTATTGGATATCTTATTTATCAGCTTTACTTATTTATTGTGCAAAAATATTTAGCTACATAATTCCTATTCAAGGAATAGCAACGCTTCAAGTTTTGTTATTTATGTATTGAAGAGTAAGGCATAAGTTTTTATCAACTTCAAAAATTGGCTAAAAGTACATGCGAAACTAAGCTTTAGCAAACTAGAAAGGTTTACCAAAGCAAAACAACTCCAGTAATTTGAAAAAATTTGCCATATCTGATATACATGGATGTAATCGTACCTTCAACGAAGTGCTCCAAAAAACAGGTCTGAATAAAGATGACCAACTTTTCCTATTAGGTGACTATATAGATCGAGGTCCCGATTCCAAAGGGGTGATCGATACTATCTTCAATCTCCAAAATGAAGGCTACCAAGTACATTGTCTAAGAGGAAATCATGAACAAATGCTCATGGATGCCTGGCAAAAAAACGATTTTCATTATACCAGAAGATGGCTCATGCACGGAGGTGCTTAAACGGTAGAAAATTTTGGTGGATTTGGCATTGATAAAATCAATGAAAAATATAGGGATTTTTTTAATGAATTGAAATATTCGATTGTTTCAGATAAACACATATTTGTTCACGCTGGACTTGATTTTGGTACAACAAAAGATCCTATGGATATCGGACATTCTATACTGTGGATTCGAGATTGGTATCATCGAATTAATTACAAGTGGCTATGTGATCGATATATTATTCATGGACACAGCCCTCAAAGCATGAAAGAAATCGATCAAATGTATGCTAAATATGACTTCGATAGAATACTAGATATTGATGCAGGCTGTTGTTACAATGACGTGAAAATTACTATAAATGAAAGAGGAAATGTGACTAATCCAACAATAGTTAAAAGTTTAGGACATGGATGTGACGAAGAAGTTATCCGTGTATTATCAAAAATGCCTAAATGGAAATCAGCCATCCATAACAATAATTTTACTAAGAAATCATACATCCTTACTGTTTCATTTTTATTGTATTAAGTCCATGCTTAGCACTTCTCTAAAATTGTGGCATTAGGCTAATAAAGTTCTTTCCTCTTTTATCGGAATAAAATTTGCAATCTTTATCATTATCTGTATCTTGTATCCATTAAACATACTAATATAAGTTATACTTTAATCTTCATTTTGGTTCAAAACTTATGAATCACTTTTAAAATTATTTTCATGGCAAAATTTGAGAAAACGGATCAAATAGATCATTATTTAAATCAAATAGATAAGAAACAAGATTCTAGTTTTAGGAGGAAGATATTTCTATTTATTGGATTATTATTACTTTTAGGAGTAAGTTATGTAGCGTATAACCAGATGTCTGGCAAAGATTCTTTAGCAGAAGGCTCTACAAATATCAACACTAATGATATAGGTTCTTCTGGAATTGTTCCCATTGCAATTAATAATAATAACCTTGACGAAGATCTCCTATCTGGAGGAGAGGAAGAATTAGATTCTGCACTGAATCCAGAGGTTGAAAATCTGGAAGATGCAATCGTAGAAGAAGATAATGCGGCGGCACTAGCAGCAGCAAAGAAAAGACAAGAGGAAGCTAATGAAAATCCAGCAAGACCTACTACAGGTGTAAGTGAGAGAACATATACTGCGGCTGAATTAGCTGATTTACCATCTGTGCAGATAATAAAAAAAGGAGAAGAAACTGCTGACCCTATCAATAAAAATGTAGCTCCTTCTGAAAAGGAAAAAGCAGACAAAGCAACAGCAGAGGCTGAAGAAACAAAAAAAATAGCAGCAGAAGCTGCTGATAAGGAAGAAGCTGATAAAATAGCAAAGGAAACTGCCGCAGCAACAAAAAAAGCTACTGATACAGCAGCTTTAGCAGAGGCCGCAGCAGTAAAAAAATCTACTGCCGTTACTAAAGATCCTAGCTATCCAGGAGGAGAAGCTAGAATGCGTCAATTCTTTGCGAAAAAAATCACCTATCCTAATAAAGCTATTGATGATAAAGTAGAAGGTAGTGTAGACGTAAGAATCAGAGTAGATGAAAAAGGGAGGATCGTTGATTCTCAAGTAGTAAAGGGTATTGGTGCAGGTTGCGATAAAGAAGTTTTGAAAGCAATCAATAAGATGCCAAAATGGAGTCCAGCTGAAAAAGATGGAGAACCTGTAGCTAAATATTACTTATTATCTGTAGCGTTTAAGTTACCTAACTAACGAGATATTAAGATGATGAGGTATTAAGGTATTAAGACTTAATTTCTTTCTTAATAGCATAAAAAAAGCGATGTCTAAAATTCGACATCGCTTTTTTTTATGCTTGATATTAGCTATTCTAGAATTGAGGAGCAGTAGGTTTATTCCCTAAAACCCCTTCGATTTGTTCCATTACTTCTGTTGTTAATAATGGTAAAACTTCCAATGATTCTAATGTTTCTTCCAAGTGGTGAACCTGAGAAGCACCTAGTATAACTGAACTAACGTTAGGATTCTTAGCACACCAAGCTACGCCTAATTTAGGCAAACTCGTTCCTAATTCATCTGATATATTTTTCAGCTGCCTTACCTTATTTAGTCTTTCTTCTGATAAAGAATTATCTTTCAACCATTCCAATCCTTCCATTCCCAATCGAGTACCTTCTGGAAATTCATTCAAATATTTACCTGTCAAAACACCAGATGCCAGTGGCGACCAGATCGTTGTTCCTAAGCCAACAGTCTTATATATCTGATCGTATTCAACTTCTACTTTTTCTCTATGGAACATATTATATTGAGGCTGCTCCATCGTAGGACCAATCAATCCATATTTTTCAGCCACCATATGTGCTTCCATAATTTCTTGTGCAGACCATTCTGATGTTCCCCAATAAAAGATTTTTCCTTGAGAAATTAGATCGTTCATCGCACGAACAGTTTCTTCTATTGGCGTATTTTTATCTGGTCTATGGCAATAAAGCAAATCTATATACTCTAGTTGGAAACGTTTCAATGCTCCATCACAGCCTTCCATGATATGCTTGCGACTCAGTCCTGATTGATTAGGCATTTTTCCTCCTATACCAAAAAATAATTTACTGGAAACCACATAACTCGTCCTGTCCCAATTCATTTCCTTGAGGATATTCCCCATCACTAACTCAGACTTTCCTCGTGCATAAATTTCTGCATTATCAAAGAAATTCACACCAGCTTCATAAGCGGTAATCATCAATTTTTTGGCTGTGCTATCTGATATTTGCTTACCAAAAGTCAACCAAGATCCTAATGATAAGGTACTGACTTGTAAACCGGATTTTCCTAGTCTTCTATATTCCATGTATTTTTATATTATGTTGGCGTGTTGACTAGTTGGCGTATTGGATGATTAGCTGATACGCCAACTAGCTAACAACCAAACGCTAACTATCACTCAATTCTTTCAATAATCCTCTAACATCTTCTACTGTCAAAAGGTTGTAATTAGCGAAAGTTTGTTGTAAGCCTACCTTAATGGTGTATGCCTTATTTTCCAATACCTTGAAAATATCTTCATCCGTCTGATCATCACCAATGGCAAGGATAAAATCCCAATGTTTTTTCCTCAACCAACTAGCTGTAGCTTTGCCTTTATTCACACCAGAATTCTTAATTTCTACCACCTTATTTCCCTCCAACACTTGTAAATCTAAGTTGGCTGTCAAATATTGTAATACATCTCGATATTCTCTGATACGCTTTTCGCCTAGCTCCTTATCTATCTTTCGATAATGCCAAGCTAGAGAATAATCCTTTTCTTCGATGAACGAACCAGGCGTTCGTTCTACTAGATTTTCTAAGATAGGCAACACATCTTTTTTCCAACTTTTGAATAGATTTCGACTAGCTTTCCACTTGTTATCCTTCTTCATCCAGACTCCATGTTCTGCTGCCATGTCTATATCCAAAGAAGATAGCCAAGCATCCAAAGTCGTTTTATCTCTACCACTGATGACGACTAGTTTATTCCTAGGATCTGATTTCAATTTAGTTAATAAATCCATCAGTTCATCATCTGGTTTTACTGACTGTGGATCATCTTGAAAATTCATCAATGTTCCATCATAATCCAATATGATAAGTCGCTGTTCTGCTTTGGTATAATCAGCTAATAATGCTTGTCTGGACTCAGAATCTATATCCAGTTTTTTAGCGTTTGAATTACTATATTCTGCCATTTCCATTTGTTCTTTTATAAAGGTATTTGCCCAGTGCCTTACTGTATGCTTTTTCATATTGGTTTGCATGGATAAGAGTCTACTTTTCTGCTCTTCTTCATCCATTTCCAATGCCTTCACCAGTGCTTCAATAATATCATTAGAATCATTAGGATTGACGATGAGTGCTTCTGTCAATTGGTCAGCTGCTCCCGCCATTTCACTGAGAATCAATACACCTCTTTTCGATCTTTCTTTAGAAGCGATGAATTCTTTGGCTACTAAATTCATCCCATCTCTAAGTGGCGTAATGAGTGCAATATCCGCAGCTTTATATAATGCCAATAAATCTTCAAAAGTAAAGGAGCGATAAAAATACTGAATAGGTTCCCAATTGAAGGTGCCATACTCACCGACCAACGAACCGACCAAAGTATCTACTTCATTTTTCAATTCTTGGTACTGATCCACATTAGAACGAGAAGGAACGACGATCATTGCCAAAGTCACTTGACCAATGTACTCTGGATAGTTTTTTAAAAATTGGGCGTAAGCTTTTATTCTTTCTGGTATTCCTTTGGTATAATCCAATCGATCGATAGAAAGTATCAGCTTCCTATCCTTCTTTATGTACTTTCTTGGATTGATCCTTTTCTCTGTATATCTTTCTGGAAAAGCATATTTATTATAATCAATTCCCATTGGAAATACATCGACATTGATCAATCTATTTTCTACTGTCAGTTTTCCAAAATTATGCTCTACTCCTGAAATCCTATAAACAGCACTTAGGAAGTGTCTCATATAACCAAAGGTATGGAAGCCAATCTGATCTGCCCCTAATAAACCCCTTAGAATTTCTTTGCGATAAGGCAATATCCTAAACACTTCATAACTAGGAAAAGGGATATGCAGGAAGAAGCCAATAGAAACATTTGGATGTTGTTCTCTGATATAAGCAGGCAATAACATCAATTGATAATCATGAACCCAAACGGTATCGCCAGGCTCTATGATTTCATTGACTTCATCTGCAAATTTTCGATTGACTTCTTGGTAGGCTATCCAATAATCAGCGTTATAAGTGGCATATTCCGTAAAATAATGGAATAAGGGCCAAATTATCTTATTACTGAATCCCTCATAAAATAATTCCGTTTCTTCCTGTGTCAAAAAAACAGGAATGAGGTTCTGTTTGGCTAATGATTTTCTGATGGATGGCTTTTCCCAATCTTCCTCTATGACCTGTCCTGCCCAGCCTATCCATATTTTCTGAATGGATTCGTCCAAGGATTTTAGACCTGTAGCTAGACCGCCGGCACTCGGATGATAAAATAATTCTCCATCTTTTTTGTCAACAGTAATAGGGAGCCTATTAGAAACAATAATGATTCTTGACATAAAATAAGTTCTGGTATGCTTTTTTGGCGGAGGTTAGGCTTTCGTTTACAAATATAGACAAACCACTAGACATTTTACATTTATATTGGTCAGACCGATACGAACTTTTATTTTTGTCTAGTGGTATCAAATATAG